>JAKONK010000074.1 GCA_022701985.1 Actinomycetales bacterium | reverse complement strand
CGGCGCCGCGCGCAACGTCGTCGCCACCCTCAACGCGGCCTGGAACACCGTCGACCAGCAGTGGTCGACCACCCGCACGCAGATGGGCGCGGACGTCGACGAGGTCAACTCGATGGCCTCGAGCGTCGCCGTGCTGAACGAGCAGATCCAGAAGGCGACGACGACGGGCGGCGCCCCCAACGAGCTGATGGACAAGCGCGACCAGCTGGTCACGCGGATCGTCGAGCTCACCGGGGCGACGACGCAGGCCAGCCGCAACGGCCAGGTCGACCTCTACCTCGGTGGCGGGCTCCTGGTGCAGGGCAACCTCACCGCCAAGCTGTCGGTCGGTGAGAACCCGAACACCATGAGCGACGTCGTCAACGGCCAGCTGGCCGCCGAGGAGCTCGCCGACACCAGCCTCAGCCTCACCCCCACCCAGGTCGCCGACTACCGGGCGCTCGTCGCCAAGGGCACCCTGGTGGTCAAGGTCGGCGAGAACACCGTCACCCCGCTCAGCGGAAAGCTGGCGGGCCAGGTCGAGGCGCTGCAGAAGACGCTGCCGAAGGCCTCCCGCGACTACGACGCCGTCGCCACGAGCCTCGCGACCAAGGTCAACGCGCTGCAGAAGTCGAACGGCGGCATCGACGGCAACGGGAAGACCATCAGCACGACGCCCGGCACGCCCGCCGGCTCGATCGCGGGGACCGACCTCTTCACCAGCAACACCCCGAGCCCCTTCACCGACCGCATCACCGCAGGGGGCATCGCCCTCGGAGAGTCGGTCACCGGCAACACCCTCGTGCTGGGCATGGCCGCCAACGGCGCCAAGGACGGGTCGGTCGCCGTCAGGATCGCCGCGATCGGCACGAGCAAGGCCGATCCGACCAGCTCTGTCGCCGCCGACCGCATGGAGCCGCCGGACCGCCTGTGGGCCAGCTACGTCTCCGACCTCGGCGCGCGCAGCAGCTCCGCTGAGGCCCGCACGAGCGCCGCCCAGGCGGTCCTGACCTCCTCCATCGCCGACCAGCAGGGCGCCGCGGGCGTCTCGCTCGACGAGGAGAGCGCCGACCTCATCGCCGCCCAGCGCGCGTACCAGGGCGCCGCCCGCGTGCTGACCGCGGTCGACGAGATGCTCGACACCCTGATCAACAAGACCGGACTCGTGGGGAGGTGACCCGATGACCGAGCGCGTGACCCACCGGTCCATCCAGGAGTCGTCGCTGGCGCGCCTGCAGGGCAACCTGGCGACGATGGGCCTGCTCCAGGCCCAGATCTCCAGCGGCAAGAAGATCACCAAGCCCTCGGACGACCCCGCCGGGACCGTCTCGAGCCTCGCCGTGCGCCAGCAGCTGCGCCTGAACGACCAGTACCAGGTGCAGGGCCAGGACGGCACCAGCTGGCTCAACGCCCAGGACACCGCTCTGCAGACGGTCAGCTCCCAGCTGCGCGCTGCCCGCACGCTGGTGGTCGGCGCCCTCAACGAGGGCTACGTCACCGACGGGACGCGCACGGCCACCTCGGTGGAGCTCGACGGCATCGCTGCGACGGTGCTGTCGCTGGCCAACACCCAGTACCAGGGCCGCAGCCTCTTCGCCGGCACCGCCGGCGAGAACTACGCCGTCACGATGACGACGGCGGCGGTGACCGGTGCGGGCACCCCGCCTGCGGTCACCTACGCGCCGGCGCAGTACACCTGGTCGAAGACCGGGCTCCCCGCGGACGCGGCGAACCCCAGGGGCACCAACACCCCCGTCCTCCGTCAGATCGATGCGCAGAGCTCGGTCCGCGTGGACACCAACGGCGCCGACGTCTTCGGGGCGGACGTGGCCGGCAACGGCACCGCCGCGAGCCAGTCGGTCTTCTCGCTGCTCCGACAGATCAGCGACGAGATCAAGACCCCCAAGGACGCCGGTGCCGACATCGTCGTCGACCCCGCGGCCACGCCGGTGGTGCCCGTCGCCAAGGAGCAGCGTCTCAGCACCCTGCTGGGCCGCCTCGACACGGCGATGGGCAAGGTGCTCGAGGGGCTCGCCGACGTCGGCGCCCGCACCAACCGGATCGACCACGCGATGGAGATCGCGCAGTCGAACAAGTACGAGCTGACCGACCAGCTGTCGAAGGTCGAGGACGTCGACCTGCCGGCCGTGATGATCCAGATGTCCCTCCAGGAGACCGCCTACAAGGCCGCGCTCCAGGTGACGTCCAAGGTGCTGAACACCAGCCTCATGGACTTCATCCGCTGACCCCGGCTCCGGCCCCGCTCGCGGGCCGGAGCACCCGGCGCCTGCGGGCGCCGCCCACGACGACCCACCCCCCTTGCCACGGACGGCGCTGACCACCCCGAGGAGCCTCGTGAGCAGTACCGTGATCGTGATGGACAGCGAGACGCAGCCCACCGTCGCCGAGACGACCGACCTCACCGAGGTCCGGTTCGCTGCGCCGCTGCTGGGGCTGGAGCACCTGAGCCGCTTCGCGCTGGTCGAGCTCGACCCCGACAGCCCGCTGCTGTCGCTGGAGAGCCTCGAGGACGCCGCCGTGCGGCTGCTGGTGCTCGACCCGGCCCTGGTGGTCGAGGGCTACGCCCCGGCGCTGGACGGCGTCTCCCGCGCCGCCGTCGGCCTCGCCCCGGGCGAGGAGGGCCAGCTGTTCGTCGTCGTCAGCCCCGGCGCCTCGCTGGAGGAGTCCACGATCAACCTCCTCGCTCCGATCCTGGTGAACCCGGTCACCGGCACCGCCGCGCAGGTCGTGCTCACGGGGAGCAGCTACCCCCTGCGCCAGCCGCTGGCCGCCTGAGGTCCGCTCCCCCGCCACACCGCTCCGCCGTCGAGGCCGGCGCTCCCGCTCAGGGGGCGCCGGCCTCGGTGCGTCTCGGTGGGCCGCGCAGACCGTCGTCGAGCGGATCGCTCGTGCACGGTGAGCTCCCTCGCGCCCGCGTCCAGAGCCCCCCCCGGCACCGGGTCACCCACCGGCAGCCAGGCCGCGCAGCCGGACGAGCTCCGGCTGGAACGCCGACCTCTCCCCCGAGCCGTGAGGAGTCCGCGCACGCCGTCGTCGAGCGGGTCGGCTCATCCCGCTGGGTCTCCTCGTGCCCGCCTCCTGGTCCGGACCAGCTCGGGCGGGAGCTCGATGGCTGCAGATCTTGGCGATCGATGGCCTCCAGGGCCCCCAGCGACCCACCGATCGCCAAGATCCGCGCCGGTGCGCTGCGGGCGGGCGCACGCCGTCTTCGAGCGGGGTCGCCGCTGCCCGTTGGGGGGATCTGCGCCATCCCAGGAGTGGCACGGGGTGGCCCTGTGCCACTCCTACTGGTACGGGGTGGCCCTGTGCCATCGAGGAGAGGGGCGGGACGGGGCGGGCGGGGACCGAGCCCCGTGGACGGCGCGCACGACGACGGAGGGCCGGCCCCCCACCAGGGGAGCCGGCCCTCCGTCGTGCGGAACCGTCAGTCGTCAGACCAGGACGACCGCCAGGGCGCCCTTGCCGTAGCCCTTGACCTCGACCGAGTAGTCGACGCGGCCACCGCGCTTGGCGAGGTTGGCCGAGACGTCGGGGGCGAGCCCCTCCCCCGGTGCGTGGTGGGTGTACAGCCGCAGGTGCTGGGCACCCGGGGTGTTGAACAGCGACGCCATGATGTTGAGCACCTCGGCGGCGTTGTCGCGGTGGTTCTTCGGCAGCTCCTTGTCGGCGACCAGGTCCTGGGCCCCGCCGGGGGGCATCAGGCCGATGGCGGCGCCGGTGTAGACGGCCAGCGCGAGGTCGATGGCGACGAGCGCCCGCAGGGCGTTCGCGTCGTCGACGTAGGTGGCCACGAGGTTCTTGCCGGACGCGTCGAGCGTGCCGCCCTCGTGGAACTCGCAGGACTTGCCGAGCAGGCCCTCGAAGAGGTCCTTGACGTCCTTGGCGGCCGGCAGCGGCGTGGTGGCGGTGCTCATCAGCCGATCACCGGGGCCAGGTGGTCCTCGAACGTGTCGGCGGTGAACGGCTTGGCGATCAGGAACAGCGCACCGGCCGCCGAGGCGGTGGAGCGCATGTCGTCCGAGCCCTCGGAGGTGACGAACCCGAAGGGGACCGCCGAGCCGGAGGCGCGCAGCGCCCGCAGGC
>JAKONK010000040.1 GCA_022701985.1 Actinomycetales bacterium | reverse complement strand
CCCTGCCCGTCGGCGCCTCCGAGGCTGACGCGGCCGCGCTCGACGGCGCCGCGGTGCTGCTGCTCGGCGTCGGCGCGGCTCCGGCGGGTGACCCCGCCGACCCCGCCGACGGTGGAGCACCCGCTGCACCCGCCGTCGTCCTCGGGCCCGGCGCTCCCGGTGTCGAGAGCGCCACGGGCCTCGACCTCGTCGCCACCTGCGCCGCCGCCGAGTGGCGCGCCGCCGCGGGCTCGGTGCTCCCGGTGCCGGGTGCAGGCCTGCCCGGCGGAGCGCGCCTCGTGCTGCTGGGCACGGGCAGGGCCACGGCGCGCGACCTGCGGCGCGCCGGCGCCGCCCTCGCCCGCACCTCGCGCGGCAGCGAGCTCGTCGCGACCACCGCCGCCGCGGGTCTCGAGCCCTCCCTCGCAGGCGCCTTCGCCGAGGGCGTCCTCCTCGGCGCCTGGGCCCCGCCGCGCACGGGGACGAGCGAGGGCCCGCCGTCCGCCGTGCGTCGCGTCCGCCTCCTCGGCGCGGCCGGGGAGGACGTGGCCGACGCGCTGGACGGCGCCGCCACCGCCGCCACCGCCACCTGGCGCGTGCGCGACCTGGCCGCCACGCCGTCGTCCACCAAGACCCCCGCCTGGGTGGCCCAGCAGGCCGTCGCGCTGTGCTCCGGCACGCCCGGCCTGTCGGTGACCGTCCTCGACGAGGAGGACCTGGCCGAGCGCCGCGCGGGCGGGCTGCTCGCCGTCGGCGCCGCCTCCCAGCACCCGCCGTGCCTCGTGCGCGTCGACTGGACGCCCCGCACGCCGAGCACCACCCGCCGGGCCGTGCTCGTCGGCAAGGGCATCACCTACGACACCGGCGGCCTGGCGCTGAAGCCCCGCGAGTCGATGGTCGCCATGAAGACCGACATGGCCGGCGCCGCGGTGGTCCTCGCCGCTGTCGTCGCCGCCGCCGAGGCCGACCTGCCGCGGCCGGTCACCGCGCTCCTGCCCCTGGCCGAGAACTCCCTCGGTGCGGCGTCCTACCGCCCCGGCGACGTCGTCCGCGTCCTCGGCGGCACCACGGTCGAGGTCGACAACCCCGACGCCGAGGGCCGCCTGGTGCTGGCCGACGCCCTCTCGCTGGCCGACGCCGAGCTCGACCCGGAGCTGGTCGTCGACGTCGCCACCCTCACCGGTGCCGCCACCCTGGGGCTCGGTCGCCAGCACGCCGCGCTCTACACCGCCGACGACGACCTCGCGGCCCGCCTCAGCGCCGCCGGCGAGGAGACCGGTGAGCGGGTGTGGCGCATGCCCCTGGTCGAGGAGTACCGCGCCGGCCTCGACTCCGACGTGGCCGACCTGCGCCACGTCCCCTCCAGCCCCTCGCCGGGCGCGGGGTCGGTGACCGCGGCGCTGTTCCTGCGCGAGTTCACCGGCGGCCGCCGCTGGGCCCACCTCGACATCGCCGGGGTCGGCCGCGCCGACGCCGCCTCCCACGAGGTCCCCAAGGGCGCCACCGGCTGGGGCGCCCGCCTGCTGCTGCGCCTGCTGCGGGACCTGCCGTGATGCCCGGCGGTGGCTCGCCCGCCCCGCGCTCCGCCGCACCGCCCCCGGTCTCCCCGGTCACGTCGCGCCGTGCGCCGGGGGCCCCCACCGGCGGCCCCAAGGCGACCAGCTGGCAGTACGCCGAGCACTTCGTGGCGGAGTCCGAGGCCGTCGAGCGGGCCCGCACGCGCGCCCGGGAGCTCGGCATCGCCGCCGTCGGCAACGGCGCGGGAGCGCTCCTCGCGACCCTGTGCGCCGCCGTCGACGCGCGCGCCGTGGTCGAGGTGGGGACGGGGGCGGGGGTCTCCGGGCTGTGGATGCTGAGCGGCATGCCCCCCGAGGGCGTGCTGACCACCATCGACGTCGAGTCCGACCACCTGAGGGCCGCCCGCACCGCCTTCGCCGAGGTCGGCGTCCGCAGCGGTCGCATCCGCGGGATCACCGGGCGGGCCGTCGACGTGCTGCCTCGCCTCACCGAGGGCGGCTACGACCTCGTCCTGCTCGACGCCGACCCGCTCGGCGCCGACGCCTACCTGGAGCGCGCGGTGCGCCTGCTGCGTCCGGGGGGCGTCGTGGCCCTGCACGGGGCCCTCTCGGCCGACCGCGCGGGCGACCCCGCCCAGCGGGACCCGGTCACCACGGCCGTGCGCGAGCTCTCCCGCGCGCTGCGCTCCTCGCCGGAGCTGCTGCCCGCGCTGGTCCCCAGCAGCGAGGGGCTGCTGGTGGCGGCGCGGCGACGCCGCTGAGCCCGGCCCCCACCTCCTCCGGGACCGCCGTCACGTCGGCCCCGCGCCCGACGTGACGGCGGTCACAGACGTTCCCCAGGCCCTTCCAAGCCGGGGGCGCCACAGTGGTGGTGTGGAAGCGCACGTCGGACCCCAGGACCCCCCGGTGCCCACCGCGCCGGGCGAGGCGTGGGTGGCCCCGACGTGGGATGCGCTGGTCCGCGAGCACTCCGCCCGCGTGCACCGGCTGGCGTTCCGCCTGACGGGCGACCGCGACGACGCCGACGACCTCACCCAGGAGGTCTTCGTGCGCGTGTTCCGCTCCCTGGACTCCTACCGGCCCGGCACCTTCGAGGGCTGGCTGCACCGCATCACGACCAACCTCTTCCTCGACCAGGCCCGCCGGCGCCGCCGGCTGCGCTTCGACGCCCTCACCGAGGAGATCACCGCCCGCCTGCCCGACCGCGGCGCCGGCCCGGAGCGGGCCTTCGAGGCCGGTCGCTTCGACGTCGACGTGCAGGCCGCGCTCGACAGGCTCTCGCCCGACTTCCGCGCCGTGGTGGTGCTGGCCGACGTCGAGGGTCTCACCTACGAGGAGGTCTCGGAGGTGCTCGGTCTGAAGATGGGCACGGTCCGCTCCCGGCTCTCCCGGGCCCGCGCCCAGCTGCGCCGACACCTGGAGCACCGGGCGCCCCAGCCGCGCGGCCAGCGGGTCGCGACCCGTCCGGCACCGCGCGTCCTCGGAGGGCCCGGCCGGGTCTTCCCGCTGACCGGCTGAGGCTCCCGCACCCCGCCTGACGCGTCGGGTGTGGGCGGTCTGGCACGTCCTCGTCGCCGACGGGGGCAGGATGGTGGGTGGAGGGCGCACTCAGGTGCCCTGGGAGCGGAGGCAACCGCGTGTTCGGCATCAACCCCGGCGAGTTCGCGGTGCTGCTGCTCGTCATCCTCATCGTCGTCGGCCCGGAGCGGCTCCCGGGCTACGCCCAGCAGCTCGGCAAGATGGTCCGCGAGGGCCGCAAGATGGCGATGGGCCTGCGCGAGCAGGTCCGCGGCGAGCTGGGGCCCGAGTTCGACGACGTCGACTGGACCAAGCTCGACCCGCGGCAGTACGACCCCCGCCGCATCATCCGCGAGGCCCTCACGGACACCCTCGAGGACGACGAGCCGACTCCCAGGCCCGCGCCGAAGCCCGTCAGCAGCGGTGGGCCCGCGACCCCGGGCGCGGCGAAGGCCGCGGGTGCGGCCGGAGCCGCTGGTGCGGTGGCGGCCGGAGCAGCGAGCGCACGGCCGGCCAGTGCCGCCTCCCCGGCGGCGGCCGCCGCGGTCGGTGGGCCCGCCGAGGGCGCGGACGCGGGTGGCGACGCTCCGACCGGCACCTCGACCGGCACCTCGGCGGCGCCGGCCGAGGAGGGCGGTGCGGCCGCCGTGCCGCAGGCCCGGACGTCGTCCGGCGCACCGATCGACCTCGAAGCCACCTGAGCCCAGCCGGGACCACCTGGGACCACCGGGGCCCACCCGCCCGGCGGCCTCCCCCCGGCCTCAGACGGGGACGACGCCGAGCGGGCGGCCCGCCAGCCCGCGGGAGCGGCGACCGAGCCGGCGGGCCAGCGCTGACAGCGCCACGGCGGCCTCCGAGCCGGGGTCTGCGAGCACGACCGGCAGGCCGTCGTCGCCGCCCTCCCGCACCTTCACGTCCATCGGCACCTGCGCGAGCAGCGGCACGTCGGTGCCGCTCTCGCGGGTGAGCCTCGCGGCCACGGCCGCGCCGCCCCCGGCGCCGAACAGCTCCAGGCGGGAGCCGTCGGGCATCGTCATCCAGCTCATGTTCTCGACCACGCCGACCACGCCCTGACCGGTGCGCGCCGCGAGGCCGCCGGAGCGGTGGGCGACGTCGGCCGCGGCGGGCTGCGGCGTGGTCACCACCAGCAGCTCCGAGCCGGGCAGGAGCTGCGCGGCGCTGATGGGCACGTCTCCGGTGCCCGGGGGCATGTCGAGGAGCAGCACGTCGAGGTCGCCGAAGTGCACCTCGGTGAGGAACTGCTGCAGCGCGCGGTGCAGCAGAGGGCCGCGGTGCATGACGGGCTGCCCGTCGGGGACCACCATCCCCATCGAGATGACCTTCACGCCGTGGGCGACCGGGGGGATGACGAGGTCGTCGACCTTCACCGGCCGCGTGGTGCAGCCGAGCATGGCCGGCACGGAGAAGCCGTGGACGTCGGCGTCCACCAGGCCCACGCGCAGCCCGTCGCGCGCCATGGCGACGGCGAGGTTCACCGTCAGCGTCGACTTGCCGACCCCGCCCTTGCCGGAGGCCACGCAGTAGACGCGGGTCAGCGACCCCGGCCGCGCGAAGGGGACCTCGCGCTCGCCGACGGCCCCCGCGGGGCCGCGCAGCACCGTGCGCAGCCGGGTGCGCTGCTCGGCGTCCATGACGCCCAGGTCGACCCGGACGCCGTGCACGCCGGGAACGGCGGTCACGGCGGCGCTCACGTCGCGCTCGAGGGTGTCGCGCATCGGGCAGCCCGACGTCGTCAGCAGCACCTCCACCCGCACCGCGCCGGAGGTGGAGACCTCCAGACCGCCGACCATGCCCAGGTCGGTGATCGGGCGTCGGATCTCCGGGTCGAGGACGGTCCCGAGCGCGGCGCGGACGGCGGCCTCGTCGGGGGCCGACCCGCCGACCGGGCCTCCACCGGTGCCGGCAGCGGCCGGGACCGGGGCCGCGTCGGGCTGGCGGCGCAGGGAGCTCACCCCACGAGGGTAGGCAGCACCCGCTCAGAGCCGCGCCAGCAGACCCTCCGCGGAGGCCACCGCTCGCTGCTGCTCACCCGTGAGGCCCCCGTCGCCGGGGCCGCGGCTGCGCAGCCACACCAGCGCGCCGCCCCCGTCGGTGCGCCAGGTCTGCCGGTCGACGCCCGGCCGGCCACCACCGCCGGACCCGTCGTCACCGCGCTCGTCGTCGTCGCGCCAGCCGATGGTCACGAGCACGGCGTCGCCGTCGGCGGTGGCGACGCACTCGGAGAGGTCGTCGCGGGTGGTGCGGTAGCTGGTGTCGGAGTCGCCCGGCCAGGTCAGCGGGTAGGGGGAGTCGCAGTCGACGGCGGGGAAGAGCGCCGGCACCACCTCGTCGGGCTCGGACGGCGGCAGGCGCAGCGCCACCCTCACGGTCGCGGTGCCGTCCGCCTCGACCACCTGGACCCGGCCCGTCCAGACCACGTCGGCACCGTCCTCGACGACCTCGGCGGGCCGCCCGTCGCCCGTGCCCGGGGAGAGCTCCACCGGGGCCGCGAGCTGCGCACCGGAGCTGAGGACGGCCTCGGTCAGGCGGTCCTCGAGGCGCTCCTGCGGGGTGCGCAGGGCCGAAGACGCCGTGACGACGCCGCCGGTGAGCACCGCGGCGGCGCCCAGCACCGCGAGCGCGACCCACCGCCGCTCCCAGCGGGGTCGCCGCGGCGGTGGCTCCCAGGCGTCGTCGAGGTCGTCGAGGTCGTCCTCGGCGGAGGGGCCGAGGTCGTCAGCGAGCTCGTGGGCGTCGTCGAGGGCACCCGCCCCCTGCCACGAGCCCGGTGCCACGCGCCCCCCTCGGTGCTCGCGCACCGCACCGGTGGCGAACCCCGTCGAGGCTAGCTCCAGCCGGGCGGACCGGCCCGTCCGAGATCGGGCGGGCCGAAGCTCAGCACCCCCGGCAGCGTCGCCGGCGCCGCCAGGGCCGGGGGCTCCACCGGCTGGGCGGGCTCGACGAGCTGGGCGGGCTCGACGAGCTGGGAGGGCTCGGGCAGCGGGGCCGGCTCGGCCGACGGGTGCGCGGGGCGCAGCTCGCGCCCCGCGACGGGGGCGGCGCACCACGGGCAGCACGACCACTCCGCGCGCAGCGGCCGGTGGCAGGAGGTGCAGCCCTGGGGCTGCTGACTGGTGCCGCACCACGGGCAGGCGACCATGCCCTCCTCCACGGGCCGCTCGCACGAGCGGCACGCCACCGGGGCGGCGTCGTCGGAGGCGGTGACGCGCAGCGCCTCCTCGAAGGTGGTCTGCCCGGCCATCGCCTTGCGGACCGCCGAGTCGCGCAGCGAGTCCATGCCGCGCTGGGCGGCGGCCTCGGACACGGCGGCCTCGCGGGGGTCGGCGACCAGGACGCGGCGCAGCTCGGCGTCGACCTCCAGCACCTCGTAGACGGCGGTGCGCCCGCTGTAGCCGGTGCCGCCGCACTCGGGGCAGCCGGGGCCCCGCCGCGGGGTCGCGCCCTTCAGGTCGTGAGCGTGCAGGCCCAGGCCCGCGAGCACGGCGGCGGGCGGGTCGTAGGGCGCGGCGCAGGCGGCGCAGGGGCGCCGCACCAGGCGCTGGGCGATCGCCGCGGTCAGCGACGAGGCCACCAGGAACGGCTCCACCCCCATGTCCACGAGGCGGGTCAGCGCCGCGACGGCGGAGTTGGTGTGCAGCGTCGTGAGCACCAGGTGACCGGTGAGCGAGGCCTTGAGCGCCAGCTCGGCCGTCTCGGAGTCGCGGACCTCGCCGACCAGGACGATGTCCGGGTCCTGGCGCAGCACCGACCGCAGGCCCGCCTGGAAGGTCATGCCGGTCTTGGTGTTGACCTGCACCTGCGTGATGCCCGGCAGCTGCACCTCGACGGGGTCCTCGAGGGTCACGATGTTCTTCTCGGGCGTCAGCACCTCCGACAGCGCCGAGTACAGCGTGTTGGTCTTGCCCGAGCCGGTGGGGCCGGTGATGAGGACCAGCCCCTGGGGCACGGACAGCGCCCGGCGGAAGACGTCGAGCTGCTCGGCCTCGAAGCCCAGGGAGTCGAGGTCGGGCACCGCGTCGCCGCGGGTGAGCAGGCGGATGACGACCTTCTCGCCGTGCAGCGTCGGCAGCGTCGAGACGCGGCAGTCGAAGGCGGCCCCGTCGACGATGACGCGGCTGCGGCCGTCCTGCGGCACGCGGCGCTCGGCGATGTCGAGGTTCGACATGATCTTCATGCGGCTGATGACCGGTCCGGCGGCGCGCTTGGAGGCGCTCATGACCTCGCGCAGCATGCCGTCGACGCGGAACCTCACCCGCAGCTCGTCGCGCTGGGTCTCCACGTGGATGTCGGAGGCCCGGGCGCGCACGGCGTCGGACAGGATCCGGTTGACGAGCCGGACGACGGGGGAGTCCTCGTCGGTGACCGACGCGTCGGACTCGAGGTTCGCCGAGCCCAGGTCGAGGGCGGCGCCGGCGTCCTCGACCTCGGCGGCGGAGGAGCGGTCCTGGCCGAGCGACCACGCACGCGCCAGCTGCTCGCGCACCTGGCTCTCGGTGGCCACCGTGACGACGAGGTCGCCCGAGCCGGTGTGGAGGCGCACGTCGTCGAGCGCGAGCACGTTGGTGGGGTCGGCGACGGCGACGACGAGGCCCGTGCGGGTGCGCTCCAGCGGCACCACGCGGGTCCGCTCGGCCACGGCCTGGGGCAGCAGGCGCACCACCTCGGGGTCGGGGACCATCCGGGCCAGGTCGACCACCGTCAGGCCCAGCTGGTCGGCCAGCGCCCGCGCGATGGTGCGCTCGTCGGCGATGCCGCTCTGGACCAGCAGCTCGCCGAGGCGGCGACGGCGGCCCGGGGCACCGCTCTGCTGGCCCGCGAGGACCTCGGACAGCTGCGCCGGGGTGAGGACGCCGGCGTCGACGAGGACGTCGCCGAGGCGCCGTCGCTGCAGCGACTGCAGCGACGAGAGCGTCGCCGTCGTGGGGCGGTGCTGGGTCACCCCGGGGACATCGGCACGCGGACGGGCCCGGTTGAGCCCTCCACCTGCTCGGTCTGCTCCTCGGCGTCGTCCTCGGGCTCGGGCCGCTCCGACCCCGCGCCGCGCTGGCGCCCCTCGCCCCGGCCCTTGCCCCGGCCCTTCTCGCGGGCCCGGTCGCGGCTGCGCTCGACCGGGCGGTCGAGGCGGCCGTCGTCGTCGTCCCGGCGGGCGTCGGCGGCGAGCAGCTCGACCTCCTCGAGCAGCGCCCGCAGCTCCGAGCGGACGAAGTCGCGGGTGGCCACCTCGCCGACGGCCAGGCGCAGCGCCGCGACCTCGCGGGCGAGGTACTCGGTGTCGGCCAGGTTCCGCTCGGCGCGCTGGCGGTCCTGCTCCAGGCCGACGCGGTCGCGGTCGTCCTGGCGGTTCTGCGCCAGCAGGATCAGCGGCGCCGCGTAGGAGGCCTGCAGCGACAGGATCAGCGTCAGCAGCGTGTAGTTGAGGGCGCGGGGGTCGAACTGCGCCGACTCCGGCGCGTAGGTGTTCCACAGCAGCCACACGACGACGAAGATCGTCATGTACAGCAGGAACTGCGGCGTCCCCATGAACCGCGCGAAGCCCTCGGACAGCCGCCCGAAGCCCTCGGCGTCCATCCGCGGCACGCGGGGCCTGCGGGGCGCCAGGCGGCGCCGCTTCTCGCGGGGCTGGTCGAGCGCGGACTCCCGGCGGCGCCCCTCGCGCTCCTCAGCCACGGCGCTGGCCCTTCGCGGGGACGACGGCGATCGGCCCGGTGGCGTCGAGGGCCTCGACGGTGTCCTCCTCGTCGATCTCGCGCCAGTCGTCGGGCAGGAGGTGGTCGAGCACGTCGTCGACGGTCACGACGCCCAGGAGGCGCCGCTTCTTGTCGGCCACCGGCAGGGAGACCAGGTCGTACGTGGCCAGGCGGCGGGTGACGACGGCGAGCGGCGTGTCCACCGAGAGCGGCTCGATCTCGGTGTCGATCATCCCCCCGATGGCCTCGTGGGGCGGCTCGCGCAGCAGGCGCTGCAGGTGCACGACGCCCAGGAGCTTGCCCGTGGGCGTCTCCGTCGGCGGGCGCACCACGTAGATGGCGGCGGCCAGCGTGTACGGGACGTCCGGGCGGCGGACGGTGGCCAGGGCCTGCGCCACCGTCGCCTCGGGGCTCATGACCACCGGCTCGGTGGTCATGAGGCCGCCGGCGGTGTCGCCCTCGTAGGCCAGCAGCCGGCGCACGTCGCGCGCGTCCTCGGGCTCCATGAGGCGCAGCAGCTGCTCGGCGGCCTCCTCGGTGAGCTCGGCCAGCAGGTCGGCGGCGGCGTCGGGCTCCATCTCGGCCAGCACGTCGGCGGCGCGCTCGCGCCCCAGGGCCGAGAGCACCTGCACCTGGTCGTCGTCGGGCAGCTCCTGCACCACGGCTGCCAGGCGCTCGTCGTCGAGCTCCGCGGCCAGCTCGACCCGGCGCTTGCGGGGCAGGTCGTGGAGCATGTCGGCGATGTCGGCCGGCTTCATCTCCAGCAGTGAGGCGGCCAGCAGCACGGCGCCCTGCTCCTGCGGCGTGCCGAACAGTCCGGCGGCGTCGTGGACGTCGATGAGGGCGGTGCTGCCCTTGCGACGGCCCAGGCCCTTCTTGCGGCTGCCGGGCACGGCCTCGCGCACGAAGAGGCGGGTGACCTCCCAGTCGCGGTTGCGCGCCTGCTCGAGCGCCACGTCCTCGACGGTCGCCTCGACGGGGCCCTCGACGTCACCGCCGTGCACCGCGCGGGCCGCCGACCCCGTCAGCTCGACCTCCCTGTCGAACAGGTCGGTCAGCACCAGCACCTCGGCCTCGCGCTGCTCGAAGCGGCGCGTGTTGAGGTCGTCGGTGGTGATGACCTGGCCGGTGTCCATGCTGGTCACCCGCGACATCGGCACGAAGACGCGCTTCTTGCCGGCCACCTCGACCACCAGGCCGGCCGCCCGGGGCCTGCGGGCCGCCCGGGGGACGACGACGACGTCGCGCACGCGCCCCACGCGGTCACCCACGGGGTCGAAGACGGGCAGGCCCGCCAGGCGTGCGACGAAGACCCTGGTCGGTGCGCCGCTCACGTGGACGGAGCGTAGCCGCGGGTGGGGCCGTCGGCCCTCGGCGCGGTGGGTGAGCCGCTGCAGATCCGCTCCGGAGCCGCTGGGAGGGGTGCTGGGAGCGGGTGTCGTCGCCGTGCGCCCGGGGCCGGGCCCGGGGCGGCCCAGCGCCGACCTGCGAGGTGCGGTGTGTCGATCTAGCGTGGCGGCATGGCTTCCAACCACTACGGCGTCCCGGGTCTCGGCGAGAGCGACAGCGCGAAGGTCGCCGAGTCCCTCCAGGACCGGCTGCACGCCCTGAACGACCTGCACCTGACCCTCAAGCACATCCACTGGAACGTGGTGGGCCCGCACTTCATCGCGGTGCACGAGATGCTCGACCCGCAGGTCGACACCGTCCGCGAGTTCGCCGACCAGCTCGCCGAGCGCATCGCGACCCTCGGCGGCTCGCCCCTGGGCACCCCCGGCAAGCTCGTGGAGCAGCGCTCCTGGAACGAGTACTCCATCGGCCGCGCCGGGGCGATCGAGCACCTGGGCGCCCTGGACCTCGTCTACTCGGGTGTGATCTCGAGCCACCGCGAGGCGATCGAGCTCGCCGGTGACCTCGACCCCATCACCGAGGACCTGCTCATCGGTCAGTCCGGCCAGCTCGAGCAGTACCACTGGTTCGTGCGCGCCCACCTCGAGAACGCCGGTGGCGCGCTGTCCACCTCCGGCGCGAGCTCCGAGCGCGAGGCGACGGTGCTGGCCGAGGCCGGCTCCGACGAGACGGTCTGACCCCCGTGACCCCCGCACCGCGGGCCGCCTGATGTCCGGCAGCAACCCGCTGGCCGGCGTCCGCGCCGGCATCCCGGCGCTGCCCTCGGGCAGCGAGGTCGCCTCCTACACCACCTACCTGGAGGCGCAGAAGGCCGTCGACCACCTCTCCGACGAGGGGTTCCCGGTCCAGCACGTCAGCATCGTCGGCACCGACCTGCGCAGCGTCGAGCGCGTCACCGGGCGGCTCTCGTACGCCCGGGTCGCGCTCGCCGGGGCCCTGTCGGGCCTGTGGTTCGGCGGGTTCGT
>JAKONK010000036.1 GCA_022701985.1 Actinomycetales bacterium | reverse complement strand
GTGGAGAACGGCGGGAAGTTGTAGTTGTGCATGTAGCGCTTGCGCGTCACCGGCGAGAGGGTGTCGAGCTGCTGCTCCATGCGGAGCATGTTCAGCGTGGTGACGCCCAGGATCTGGGTCTCGCCGCGCTCGAACAGCGCCGAGCCGTGCACGCGGGGCAGCACGTCGACCTCGGCGGCGAGCTGGCGGATGTCGCGCAGGCCGCGGCCGTCGATGCGGACGCCGTCGCGCAGGATCTGCTGGCGCACGAGCGACTTGTTCAGCGAGCGGAAGGCGGCGGAGACCTCCTTCTCACGACCCTCGAACTGGCCGGCCAGCGACTCCTGGACCTTCGCCTTGGCGGCGTCGGTCGCGGTCTCCCGCTCCTGCTTGTCGGCGATCGCCAGCGCGGCGGTCAGGTCGGCGGTGCCGGCGGCCGTGACGGCCTCGAGCACGTCGTCCTGGTAGTCCAGGAAGCGGGGGAAGGTGAGGGCCGGCTTCTGCGCGGAGGCGGCCAGCTCGGCCTGGGCGCGGCACAGCTCGGCGATGAAGGGCTTGGCGGCCTCGAGGCCCTCGGCCACGACCTCCTCGGTCGGCGCCTTCGCGCCGCCGGCGATCTTGTCCATGGCCGTCTCGGTGGCCTCGGCCTCGACCATCATGATCGCGACGTCGTCACCGACGACGCGGCCGGCGACGACCATGTCGAACACGGCCCGCTCGGTCTCGGAGAAGCGCGGGAAGGCGACCCACTGGCCGTCGACCAGGCTGACGCGGACGCCGCCGACCGGGCCGGAGAACGGCAGGCCCGACAGCTGGGTCGAGGCCGACGCGGCGTTGATGGCCAGCACGTCGTACTGGTCGTCGGGGTGCAGCGCCAGGACGGAGACGACGACCTGGACCTCGTTGCGCAGGCCGCTCACGAAGGAGGGGCGCAGCGGCCGGTCGATCAGGCGGCAGGTCAGGATCGCGTCGGTGCCGGGGCGGCCCTCGCGGCGGAAGAACGAGCCGGGGATCTTGCCGATGGCGTACATGCGCTCTTCGACGTCGACCGTGAGCGGGAAGAAGTCGAAGCCGTCGCGCGGGTGCTTCCCGGCGGTGGTGGCGCTCAGCAGCATGGTCTCGTCGTCGAGGTAGGCCGCGACGGAGCCGGCGGCCTGCTTGGCCAGGCGGCCGGTCTCGAAGCGGACGGTGCGCTTGCCGAAGCTGCCGTTGTCGAGGACGGCGGTGGTGGTGGTGATCTCGGGACCCTCCACGGGTTCCCTCCTTCGTGTCGGTCGGTGGCGAGCTCGCGGTCCGCGAGCGGGCGGGCCGGCCATCGATCGAAGCCTCCGGGCCTGCCCGCTCCCTGGGGGCGGGCGTCCCGGCGGCCACTGTCGAGGACCGGTGCGCATCGCTCGCGCCGGGCTCTGGTGGGTGGTGCTGGTCGTGCTGGTCGTGCTGGGTGGAGCTGTGCGGTGCCGGACCGCAGCGACCCCCGGCGCTGGCGCCGGGGGTCGCGCGTGGTCAGCGGCGGATGCCGAGGCGCTCGATGATCGAGCGGTAGCGGTTGATGTCCGTCTTGGTCAGGTACTGGAGCAGGCGGCGGCGCTGGCCGACGAGCAGCAGCAGACCACGACGGCTGTGGTGGTCGTGCTTGTGCTCCTTGAAGTGCTCGGTCAGGTCCTTGATGCGCTGCGTGAGCAGCGCGATCTGCACCTCGGGAGAGCCGGTGTCGCCCTCACCCGTTCCGTACTCGGAGATGATGCGCTGCTTGGTGGCGGCGTCGAGCGGCATGGTCGTGCTCCCTGGGAGTCTCGTTGCGCGGCGCTCCGGGGCTGGTCCACCCGGGCTCTTCGGTCCGCGGCCGTTCTGACGGCCCTCCCATGTTACAGGGACGTGACCCGGGCCCTGCGCCGCCCGGTCCTGCGGGCCCGCGTGCGGACGAGCACCCGCCTCAGAGGACGGGCGGGTTCTCGTCGAGCACCCGGCGGCACCGCACGACGTCGGCGTCCATCTGCTCCACCAGCGCCTCGACGGAGTCGAAGCGCAGCGTGGGCCGCAGCATCTCCACGACGTCGACGCCCACGCGCTCGCCGTACAGGTCGAGGTCGCGCGAGGCCTCCGCCCCCACGAGCGCGTGCGCCTCCAGGCGGCGCTCCAGGCCGTCGAAGGTGGGGTTCGTCCCGATCGAGACGGCCGCGGGCAGCACGCACCCGCCCGGCACGTCGCGGCCCTCCTCCACGGCGTCCAGCCGCACCAGCCACCCGGCGTAGACGCCGTCGGCGGGCAGGAGCACCTCCACCCGGCCCAGGTTGGCGGTGGGGTAGCCCAGCTCCCGCCCGCGGTGGTCGCCGTGCACCACGACGCCCTCGACGCGGTGCGGGCGCCCCAGCTGCAGGGCGGCGCCGGCGGCGTCGCCGGCGTCGAGCAGCTCGCGCACCCACGACGACGACCAGCGCCGCTCGCCGTCGCCCCCGCCCTCGCCGTGCACGTCCTCCAGGGCGACCGTGTCGAAGCCCTGCTGGGACCCCAGGGCGCGCAGGGTCTCCAGGGAGCCGGAGCCCGCCCGCCCGAAGCGCACGTCGCGCCCGGCGCAGACGGTGCTGGCCCCCAGGGCACCGACGAGCACGTCGGTGACGAACCGCTCCGGCGGCCACGAGGCCAGCTCGCGGGTGAACGGCAGCACCAGCACGGCGTCGAGGCCGGTCCGCTCCAGCAGCTCGAGCTTGCGCCGCGTCGTCGTCAGGAGCGCCGGGGCCTGCTCGGGCCGCAGCACCGCCAGCGGGTGGGGGTCGAAGGTGACGGCCACCGCGCGGCCGCCGATCGCGCGGGCGCGGGCGACGACGGCGCGCAGCACGCTCTGGTGCCCGCGGTGCACGCCGTCGAAGTTGCCCAGCGCCACGACCGAGGGCCCGTAGCCCGCGGGGACCTCGTCGGTTCCGTACCAGCGCTCCACGCGCACAGTCTGGACGGCGCCGCGGCGGGGCACGCCCACGGGGTGCGCCCACGGCGGTCCGGGCCGATCATGGGGGGATGGCCGGACTCCTGAGCAAGCTGACCGACTTCGCGCGCAGCCCCAAGGGCCAGCGCGCCATCAGCACCGCGAGCCGCAAGGCGCAGCAGATGGCCCGCGACCCGAAGAACAGGGCCAAGATCGACGGCCTGCGCTCCAAGCTGGGTGGCCGCGGTGGCGCCGGCGGGGGCACCACCCCCCGCTGACCACCGCCGCTGACCACCGCCGCCGACCGCGCGGCGGCTCCCGCCGCGGTCAGCCCTGCTGGCAGACCGCGGCGAGGTCGCCGTGGAAGGCCAGCACCACCGGCCCGCCGGCGCACACGACGCTACGCCCGCGCTCGAGCACCGCGCCCTGGTCGTCCTCCGCGCTGGCTCCGAGGAGCGACTCCCACGCGCTCGGCCCCACCACGCGGTCCACACGGGTGTCCGCCGGGTCCGTCCCGGCGCGCTCCGCAGCGCGGATGTAGGCCTCGTGGCTGCCGAGCACGGCGTCGGCGAGGCCGTTGTCCACGGCCGTCTGCGCGTCGTAGAGGTGCGCCCCCAGCTGGCCGGTGATGGTCTCCTCGGGGATGCCGCGGGCCTGCGACACCCAGCTCACGAAGGCCGCGTACTCGCGGTCGAGCATCGCGTCCCACACCGCCCGCTCCTCGGCGGTCATGTCGCGGTAGGGGTTCCCGAAGTCCTTGCCGGTGCCCCGCGAGAGGTACTCCTGGGTGATGCCGCCCTCGGTGGTGACCCCGGGCTCCAGCAGCGACCCGGGGATGCCCGTGACGTCGCGGTAGCGGGAGAACGGCCCCGAGATGATGCCGATGCTCCCCACCAGGCTGCCGTGGTCGAGCACCACGTCGTCGGCGCCCGCCATGGCGTACATCCCGCCGGAGGCGGACAGGCCCTGCACGAACGCCGTCACCTGGTGCCCGGTGCGCTCCCGGTAGCGGTCGACGGCGTCGGCGATCGCCCGCGAGCCGTGGATCGTCCCGCCGGGGGTGTTCATCTCGAGCACGAGCCCGTCGGCGTCCTCGGGCCCGAGGGCGTCGATGGCGCGGGCCACCTCGTAGCCATAGGTGGCCGCGCCGAACGTCGCGCCGTCGCCCTCCCCTCCCAGGATCGTGCCCGTCACCGGGACGGCCAGCAGCCGCCCCGTCGCGGTGGGCTCGCCCCACACGGTCTCGGTGACCGCGTCGCCGTCACCGCCCGAAACGGCGCCCGCGAGCCCGGCCGCGCCGGCGGTGAGACCGACGGCGAGGGCCACCGCCCCCAGCACCGCCGCCGCTCCCAGCACCAGGGTCGCCCCCAGGCTCGCCCCCAGGCCGAAGCCGAAGCCGCGCCGGAACCCACCGGGCCGGCGGGCCTCCGGGCCGGGCGCGGCCTGGAACCGGTGCGTCGTGGCACCCGGGGGGACGTGCTCCGGCGGGCGGGGGCCGTAGGGATCCTGCGGGGGCGGCGTGCTCATGGTGGCGCTCCGTCACGGGTAGGCGGCAGTGCGTCGACCGTAGCGGCGCCGGCCACCCCGCACCGCCGGGTGATCATGCAGAGGACCCGCGCTGCGACGCCTGCCGCGCGGGTCCTCTGCACGATCACGGCACCGGGGTCAGCTGCTGCCCCGCGCCGGCTCGTCGAGGGCCACCTCCTCGTCGGTGAGCAGCCGCGACCTGATGAGGAAGCGCACGCCCTCGGGGGCCTCGAGGCTGAAGCCCGCTCCCCTGCCGGGCACCACGTCGACCGTGAGGTGCGTGTGCCGCCAGTACTCGTACTGCGACGCCGACATCCAGAACGGCACCCCGGCCACCCGGCCGAGCAGCACATCGGCCTCGGAGGTGATGAAGTCGCCGTCGGGGAAGCACATCGGCGACGAGCCGTCGCAGCAGCCGCCGGACTGGTGGAACATCACCGGCCCGTGCTGCTCGACGAGCTGCGCGACCAGGGCCGCCGCGGCGGGGGTGATGCCCACCCTCGCCGCGACGGCGCCGGTGGGCTCCATCAGAAGAAGCCGAGCTTGTCCGGCGAGTAGCTGACCAGCATGTTCTTGGTCTGCTGGTAGTGGTCGAGCATCATCTTGTGGTTCTCGCGGCCGATGCCCGACTGCTTGTACCCGCCGAAGGCGGCGTGCGCCGGGTACGCGTGGTAGTTGTTCACCCACACCCGGCCGGCCTGGATGCCGCGGCCCAGCCGGTAGGCGGTGTTCGCGTCGCGGGTCCACACGCCGGCCCCCAGGCCGTACAGCGTGTCGTTGGCGATGCGCAGCGCGTCGTCCTCGTCGGAGAACCGGGTCACCGAGACCACGGGGCCGAAGATCTCCTCCTGGAACACGCGCATCGAGTTGCTGCCCTCGAAGATCGTCGGCTCCACGTAGTAGCCGTCGGGCAGGCCGTCGACGGTGCGCCTCCCGCCGCCGGTGCGCACGGTCGCGCCCTCGTCGCGGCCGATCTGCAGGTAGCTGAGGATCTTCTCCAGCTGGTCGTTGCTGGCCTGCGCGCCGATCATCGTGGCCGTGTCGAGCGGGTCGCCGGAGACGATCGCCTCGACGCGCCTCGTCGCGCGGTCCATGAACTCGTCGTAGATCGACTCGTGCACCAGCGCCCGCGACGGGCAGGTGCACACCTCGCCCTGGTTGAGGGCGAACATCGCGAAGCCCTCGAGCGCCTTGTCCAGGTAGGCGTCGTCAGCCGCCATCACGTCGGGCATGAAGACGTTCGGGCTCTTGCCGCCCAGCTCGAGGGTCACGGGGATGAGGTTCTGCGAGGCGTACTGCATGATCAGCCGACCCGTCGTCGTCTCGCCGGTGAAGGCGATCTTGGCGATGCGGTCCGAGGACGCCAGCGGCTTGCCGGCCTCCGCGCCGAAGCCGTTGACCACGTTGAGCACGCCGTCGGGGAGCAGGTCGCCGATGAGCTCGACCACCTTGAGGATCGACCACGGCGTCTGCTCGGCGGGCTTGAGGACGACGCAGTTGCCGGCCGCGAGCGCGGGCGCGAGCTTCCAGACGGCCATGAGGACCGGGAAGTTCCAGGGGATGATCTGCCCGACCACGCCCAGCGGCTCGTGGAAGTGGTACGCCACGGTGCTGTCGTCGATGGGCGAGATCCCGCCCTCCTGCGCGCGGATGGCGCCCGCGAAGTAGCGGAAGTGGTCGACGGCGAGAGGCAGGTCGGCGTTGAGCGTCTCGCGGACGGCCTTGCCGTTCTCCCAGCACTCCGCGACGGCGAGCTCCTCGAGGTGCTCCTCGATGCGGTCGGCGATCTTGTTGAGGACGTTGGCGCGGACCGCCGGGCTGGTGCGACCCCACGTCTGCGCGACGCCGTGGGCCGCCTCGAGCGCGAGGTCGACGTCGGCCTTCGTGCTGCGGGCCACCTGCGTGAAGACCTGGCCGGTGACGGGCGAGGGGTTGTCGAAGTACCGGCCCTCCACCGGCGGCACCCACTTGCCGCCGATGTAGTTGTCGTAGCGCTCCTCGAAGCTGACGAGGGCGCCGTCGGTACCGGGCTGGGCGTAGGCCATGGAGAACCTCCACTGCGTGCTGGGCACGCTCGACGTCGCTGTCGTGCTCCCCGGTCTGGGGTGCTGCCGATGCTGCGCCGCAGGGGGTTGGCGCCCGGTTGGTCGACCTCCGGCGGCGGGCCAGCCGGCGGTGGGTCAGCCGGCGGTGCGCAGCCGGGCGGCGAGCAGGGCCCGGACCGGCGAGCCGGCCGGAGCGGCGGCGAGGGCTGCGGCGATGACCGGCTCGTCCCAGGGGCAGGTGCGGGCCCACCGCAGGGCGGCCTCCGGGGCGGGGGTGGCGAGCAGCGCCTCCCGCACCGCGCAGGTGACGTAGTCGGCGGTCTGGCGCAGCACCGGTGACTCGGTGCCGGCGAGGAGCTCGCCGCCGTACAGCTCGGCGGCGGCGCCCGGGTCGCCCTGGGCCACGGCGTCCAGCACGCCGTCGACGTCCGTCCGCACCGCGAGGTCGAGCCGGTACGGGCGCGACGAGAGCGCCCCGCCGAGCGCCGCCCTGACGTGGCTCACCTCGGCCTTGAGCGTGGAGGTGGTCACCGGCTCGTCGCCGTACAGGGCCGCGTGCAGCTCTCCCAGCGACATCCCCTCGGGGTGCAGCGCCAGCAGCGCCAGCACCTCCAGCTGGCGGCGGGTCAGCCGCAGGGGCCGGCCCCCCAGACGCGCCTCGGCGCTGCCGAGCAGCCGCAGCTCCAGCACGGGAGCGCCTGGCGACCGCGGGGGCGCAGCGGTCGCCCCGGCGGCCACCTGGACGAGCTGGGCCAGGGCCGCCGCCGTCGCCGGCCCGAGCGGCTGGGCGCGGTCCCACGTGGTCGACAGGTCGACCACCCCGAGCGCACGGCCGGTGAACTCGTCGTAGACGGGCGCCGCCCAGCACACCCACCCCTCGACGGCGTGGGCGAAGTGCTCAGCGGACCAGACCGTGGCGGGGGCCCCCGTGCGCAGCGCCATGTCGAGGGCGTTGGTGCCGACGCTGGCCTCGTCCCAGCGGCCCCCGGGGGCGAACCCCACGGCCTCGGCGCGGCGGCGCATCACGCGACCGGCGGAGGTCCACAGGATGCGGGCCGAGGCGTCGGTGACGGCCACCACGAGGTCGCCGTCGACGGCGGCCCGCTCCAGCTGCGGCCCCATCACCTGCACGGCCCGCTGCAGCGGCGAGCCCCGCCAGGTGCGGGCGACGTCGTCGGGGTCGGCCATCGGGGCGACGTCGAGGTCGGGGGCGACGCTCGCCGCCGAGCGCGCCCAGCTCGCGCGGATCTCCTCGCGCACGGCGGCCGCGGACGCCCCCCGCACCCGGCGGGCAGCGGCGATCTCGTCGCGGCGGCGCCTGGCGCCCACCGGCACAGCGGTCATCTGCGGCTCCGACCCCCTGCTCCCCGGCACCGTCGCCGGGGACTCCCCCTCAGGGTAGGTCGCCCGGCTCCGCCAGCACCAGGACCGGGCGGACGACCCCCTGGTCCAGGCGCACCAGGGCGACCAGCGGCCCCTCCTCGCCGGCGCGCACCGCCAGCAGCTGACCTGCCCCCTCGAGGCCGCTCCCGGCACCGGTGTCCGGGAGGTCGGCGGCGGACAGGCGCTGCCCCATGGCCAGGCGCCGTGCGGCAGCGTCGGAGGCGGCCACGAGCGGGAACTCCGCGCCGGCGGCCGTCACCAGGTCGAGCCGGTGGGCGTCGACGCCGTCCTCGGCGAGCCGCTCCAGGGAGACGGCGGCGTCGTCGCCGTAGCCGCCGACGCGGGTGCGCCGCAGCGCCGTCAGCGAGCCGCCGACCCCCAGGGCCGCCCCGGCGTCGCGCGCGAGCGCCCTCACGTAGGTGCCGGAGCTGACGACGACGCGCACGTCGGCGTCGAGCGCCGCCACCTCGGGGGCGCGCTCGTCGCGGGCGGGACGCACGTCGAGCACCTCGAAGGCGCTGACGACGACGGGCCGGGCCTCCAGCACCACGTCCTGCCCCGCCCGGACCAGGGCGTGGGCGCGCTGCCCGTCGACCTTCTTGGCGCTGACGGTGCTGGGCACCTGGTCGAGGGCCCCGGTCAGGGCGGCGGCGGCGCGCTCGACGTCGGCGCGGGTCAGGTGCGCGGCGTCGACCCGCGCCAGCACGTCGCCCTCGGCGTCGTCGGTGTGGGTCGCCACCCCGAGCCGGACCGTGGCCAGGTACTCCTTCTCGGCGCCCACGAGGTGGGTCAGCAGGCGGGTGGCCCGCTCCACGCCCACCAGCAGCACGCCCGTGGCGGCCGGGTCGAGCGTGCCGGCGTGCCCCACCCGGCGGGTGCCCGCCAGGCGCCGCAGGCGGGAGACGACGTCGTGGCTGGTCATCCCGGCGGGCTTGTCCACGACGAGGAGGCCGCTGGGCGCGCCGGAGGGACGGCGGCTCATGCCGGGACCCCCGCGGGGGCGCAGCGGCGGTGTCGAGCGGTCGGGTGCACCGCGACACCCTCCCAGCCCCACCGGACGCCCCTGCGGGGTGGCTGCTCAAGCGGCGCCCCCGGAGGACCGATCATCGTCCGGTGGAGACCACCGCCCCGGGGAGGACGCGCCGCGGCGCGGCGGCGTCACCGCAGGAGCTGGGCCGCACCACCGGCGTCCTCTACACAGCCGGTGGCGTCGCCACGGCGCTCGCCGGCCTGGCGGACCCCGGGCGCAGCGGCTGGCTGCTCGGCCTGGCCGGTGTCGCCCTCGCGACGGGGGTCCTCATGCTGGTCGTGGCGGGCCACCGGGTGCCCCGCGGGGCGTTCCACGTGCTGGTCGTCTCGGGGACCCTGCTGGTGTCCGTGGCCGTGCTCACGGCCCCGACGACCACCACCGCGCTCGTGGTGGCCGCGGTCTACACCTTCGTCGCGCTCGACGTCCTCTACTACTTCCGCGGCTGGCGAGCCCTCGCGCAGCTGGGCGTCCTGCTGGTCGCGGCCACCTGGACCACCACCTCGCGCGGTCTCCCCCCGACCAGTGCCGCCGCCCTGTGCGTCGTCCTGACCGCGACGGCGGGCGTCGTGGGGGCCCTGGCCGTCCGCGCCGCGCGGGCCTCTCACGACCCCCTCACCGGCCTGGTGAACCGCCGCGGCTTCGAGCAGGCGCTGGACGTCGCCGTCGCCGACGCCGACCGCACCGGGGCACCCATCGCGCTCGCCCTGGTGGACGTCGACGCCTTCAAGGCCGTCAACGACGCCCGCGGCCACGCCGGGGGTGACGCGCTGCTGCGCTCCACCGCCGCCGAGCTCCGCGCCCTGCTGCCCGCCGGCGCGCTCGTCGGGCGCCTGGGCGGCGACGAGTTCGCCGTCGCCCTGCCCCGCACCGACGACGACACCGCCGCCCGCGTCGTCGAGGCCGCGCGGGCGCGGGTCCACCACCCCCTGTCGGTGGGCGTGGCCTCCCGGCTGCCCGAGGAGCCGGTCGGCGAGTGGCTGCGCCGCGCCGACGCCGCGCTCTACGAGGCCAAGCAGCTCGGGCGCGACCGCACGGTGGTGGCCGACGAGGCCAGCGGCCACCTGGCGCGCGACCTCGCCGCCGCCCTGGCCGCTCCCGGTGGCGGCGGCCTGCGGGTGGAGCTGCAGCCGGTGGTGGACGTCCCCTCCGGCCGCGTGAAGGGGGTGGAGGCGCTGGCGCGCTGGGACCACCCCGAGCGCGGGCAGGTCCCGCCCTCGGTGTTCGTGGCCGTGGCCGAGCAGTCCGGGCAGGTCGGGGCCCTCGGCGCCTTCGTGCACCGCGCCGCCTTCCGCGACACCGCTGCGATCGCCTCCCGGCTGGGCCACCCCCTCGTCGTCAGCGTGAACGCCTCCGGGCACGAGCTGGTCGACCCCGACTACGCCGGCGCGCTGCTCGGCGCGCTCGCCGAGGCGGGGCTCGCCCCCACCGCCCTCATCGTGGAGGTCACCGAGAGCGTGGTCGAGGGCGGGTCCGCCCGGGCCCTGCAGACCCTGTCGGAGCTGCGGGCGCACGGCGTCGGCGTGGCGGTCGACGACTTCGGCGCCGGGTACTCCACCCTGAGCCGCCTCGACGAGGTTCCCGCCGACTTCCTCAAGCTGGACGGGGCGCTGCTGGACGGCGCGACCACCTCACCGCGGCGGCGCGCCCTGCTGGAGGCGGCCATCGCGGTGGGCGGCGCCCTCGGCCTGCCCGTCGTGGCGGAGGGCGTCGAGACCGCCGAGCAGGCGGCTCTGCTGGTCGACCTGGGCTGCAGCCGCGCCCAGGGCTACTACTTCTGCAGGCCGCACCCGGCCGCGGAGCTGCTGGCCCGGTGCGGCCTCGACGACGAGGGCCGCCTCACCACGAGACCGTCCCCCGCCGTCGCGGGGCAGACGGCGGTCAGCTGACGGGGCGCTCGTCGGTCGCGTCGTCCTCGTCCTCGTCCTCGACGACGGGCTTGCGGTACGGGTCCGCCTCGCCGGCGTAGGTCTTGCCGTCGGCCAGGGCGGCCACCTGCTTGTCGCGAGCGGCGGTCTGCACCAGCACGTCGTCGAAGTGCGCGGAGGTCTCCGGCAGCGCGTCGGCGATGAACTCCAGCGTCGGGGTGAGCCGGATGCCGGTGCGGCGGCCCACCTCCGAACGCAGCACGCCCCGGGCGCTGGCCAGGGCGGCGGCGGTGTCGGCGCGGTCGTCGTCGCTGCCGTAGACGGTGTAGAAGACCGTGGCGTGCTGCAGGTCACCGGTCACGCGGGTGTCGGTGATGGTGATGAACCCGAGCCGCGGGTCCTTGATGCGCCGCTCGAGGGTCTCGGCGACGACGACCTTGATGCGGTCGGCGAGCTTGCGGGCGCGGGCCGGGTCGGCCACGGGGTCCTCCTGGTGGTTCCTGCCGCCCCCGTGCGGGGTCGGGTCAGTCGTCGTCGCTGTGGATGAGGGTGTGGGCGGAGAGGAGCTGCACCTCGGGGTCGTCGGCGACGACCCGCTCGGCGGCGTCCAGCACCCGCTGCACGTGGTGGGAGTCGCCGGCGACGACGCCCACCGAGAGCTCGGCCCTGCGGTGCAGGTCCTGGTGGCCGGTCTCCGCGGCGCTGACGTCGAGCTTCTTCAGCTGCGCCAGCAGCGGCCGGATGACGGCGCGCTTGTGCTTCAGCGAGTGGACGTCACCCAGGAGCAGGTCGACGACCAGGGCACCCACGAACACGCTCGCTCACCTCCGCTGCGCGCCGGTCCGGCGACCGCGGGCGCCCACCCCCGTGAGGGAGCGGACGCCCGCGGTCGTCGACGGTCCAGGGTCAGACGCGGGGCTTCTCCCGCATCTCGTACGTCTCGATGACGTCGTCGGCCTGCAGGTCGTTGAAGCTGCCCAGGCCGATACCGCACTCGAAGCCGTCCCGGACCTCGGTGGCGTCGTCCTTGAACCGGCGCAGCGACTCGATGCTGAGGTCGTTGCCGACCACGACACCGCTGCGGGTGACGCGCGCCTTCGAGTTGCGGCGGATCGTGCCCGAGCGCACCAGGCAGCCCGCGATGTTGCCGAACTTGGAGGAGCGGAACACCTCGCGCACCTCGGCGGTGCCGAGCTGCACCTCCTCGTACTCCGGCTTGAGGAGGCCGCGCAGGGCGAGCTCGACGTCGTCGATGGCCTGGTAGATGACCGAGTAGTAGCGCATGTCGATGCCCTCGCGCTCGGCCAGCTCGGCGACCCGCTCCGCGGGGCGCACGTTGAAGCCGATGATGATGGCGTCGTCGACCGTGGCCAGGTTGACGTCGTTCTGGGTGATCGCACCCACACCGCGGTGGATGATCCGCAGCTCGACGTCGTCGCTGATCTCGATCTTGAGCAGCGCGTCCTCGAGGGCCTCGACCGAGCCCGAGCCGTCACCCTTGAGGATGAGGTTGAGGGTCTCGACCTTGCCCGCCGCGAGGGCCTCGGTGAGGTCCTCCAGGCTGATGCGCTTGCGGCGCTTGGCCAGGCTGGCCGCGCGGGCGGCCGACTCGCGGCGCTCGGCGATCTGGCGGGCGGTGCGGTCGTCGGGGGCCACCAGGAAGGTGTCACCGGCGCCGGGCACCGCGGTCAGGCCGAGCACCAGGACCGGGCGCGAGGGCGTGGCCTCGTCGACGGGCTTGCCGTGCTCGTCGAGCATGGCGCGCACGCGGCCGTAGCCGTTGCCGGCCACGATCGCGTCGCCGACGCGCAGGGTGCCGGACTGCACCAGCACCGTGGCGACGGGGCCGCGGCCCTTGTCGAGGTGGGCCTCGATGGCCACGCCGCGGGCGTCCTTGTCGGGGTTGGCCCGCATGTCGAGCGCCGCGTCGGCGGTGAGCAGGACGGCCTCGAGGAGGTCGTCGATGCCGGTCCGCTTGAGCGCGCTGATCGGCACGAACATGGTGTCGCCGCCGTACTGCTCGGCCACCAGGTTGTACTCGGTCAGCTGCTGCATGACCTTGTCGGGGTTCGCCCCCTCCTTGTCGATCTTGTTGACCGCCACCACGATCGGCACGCCGGCGGCCTGCGCGTGGTTGAGGGCCTCGATCGTCTGGGGCATGACGCCGTCGTCGGCCGCGACCACGAGGATCGCGATGTCCGTGACCTGCGCACCGCGGGCGCGCATGGCGGTGAACGCCTCGTGGCCCGGGGTGTCGATGAAGGTGATCGCGCGGTCGACGCCCTCGTGGTCGGTGTGCACCTGGTACGCACCGATCGCCTGGGTGATGCCACCGGCCTCGCCCGCCACCACGTCGGTGGAGCGGATCGCGTCGAGCAGCTTCGTCTTTCCGTGGTCGACGTGGCCCATGACGGTGACCACCGGAGGACGCGCCTCCAGGTCGTCGTCGTCCTCGGCCTCGAGCTCGGCGTCGAGGTCGATGTCGAAGCCGGCGAGCAGCTCGCGCTCCTCGTCCTCCGGCGACACGATCTGCACGTCGTAGCCGAGCTCCGCGCCCAGGGTGCGGAAGGTGTCCTCGTCGAGGGACTGCGTGGCGGTGGCCATCTCACCGAGGTGGAACAGCACCGTCACCAGCGACGCGGGGTTCGCGTCGATGCGCTCGGCGAAGTCGGTCAGCGAGGCGCCGCGGCGCAGGCGGATGACGGTCGTGCCGTCACCGCGCCGGACCTGCACACCGCCGACGCTCGGGGCCTGCATGGCCTCGAACTCCTGGCGCTTGGCGCGCTTGGACTTGCGCCCGCGCACCGGACGGCCGCCGGAGCGGCCGAAGGCGCCCTGCGTGCCGCCGCGACCGCGACCGCCCTTGCCGAAGCCACCACCGGCGGGACCGCCGCCGGGACGACCGGGAGCGCCACCGCCGCCGGGACCACCCGGACGGCCGGGGCCGCCGGGACGGCCCGGAGCACCGCCGCGGGCGGGGGCGCCGGGGCGGCCCACGCTCGAGCGGCCGGGCATCATGCCCGGGTTGGGGCGGGGACCGCCGGGGCGCGGACCACCGGGGCGGGGACCGCCCGGACGGTCGCTCGGAGCGCCGGCCGCCGGAGCGCCGGGGGCGCTCGGAGCACCCGGGGCGCCGCCGGGAGCACCCGGGCCCTGCGGGCGGGGAGCACCGGCGCGCATGCCCTGGCTGGGCGCGAACGGGTTGTTGCCCGGGCGGGGGGCCCCGGGGCGGGGAGCGCCGCCGGGGCGCATGCCCTGGCTGGGCGCGAACGGGTTGTTGCCCGGGCGGGCAGCGCCCGGACCGGCCGGACGGGCGCCGCCGGGGGCGCCGGGGCCACCGGGGCGCGGAGCTGCGGCACCGGGGCGGCCGGGGACCGCCGACGGGGCCGAGGGGCCCGCGGGGCGGGGGGCGGCGCCGCCGGGCGCCGGGCGCGAGGGGGCCGCGGCCGGAGCCGGGGCCGACGCCGCGGGGCGCTCGGGGACGGCGGGGGCGGACGGCGCCGACGGACCCGGGCGGGCCGCGGCGGGAGCCGGGCTGGCCGCCGGGGCGGACGGCGCGGGCGCCGGAGCGCTGGCCGCGGGGGCCTGCGGCGCCGGGGCGGACGGCACGGCGCGCGGGCCGGGACGGACGCCGCCGGGTGCGGCCGGCGACGGCGCCGGGCGCGACGGGGCGGCGGGGGCTGCGCTGCTGCCGCCGTACTCGGCCTTCAGCTTGCGCACGACAGGGGGCTCCAGCGTCGAGCTGGGGGACTTCACGAACTCGCCCATGTCCTGGAGCCTGGACATCAGCGCCTTGCTCTCTACTCCGAACTCCTTGGCGAGCTCGTATACCCGGACCTTGGCCACATCTCTCCTCGTCCGGTCCGGGCCAGACGGGCTCGGACCGTGGTCAGTGCTGGGGGGTGTTCATCGCTGGGAGCTCATCGGGTGCCCATGAGGGTGATGACCCGCTCTCGTTGCTCGTCGACGGTGGTGGGCGGTGCGTCCCGGTGGTGCCCTGGCCGGCGGGGGCGCGGTGGTGCAGGTGCTCGCGGACGGCGTTCGCGTCGACCGGGCCCTGCACGCGCAGGGCACGGGCGAAGGCCCGCCGGCGCTCCGCGAGGTCCAGGCAGGCCGGGTCGGGGTGCAGCCAGGCACCACGTCCAGGCAGCCGGGTGCCGGGGTCGGGGACGGCGACCACGGGGGTGCCCTCCACGGCCGCGACGACGCGCAGCAACCGCGACCGGTCACCCCGCTGACGGCACCCCACGCAGGTCCGCTGCGGTCCCGTGGGGGCCGGCGGCGGGGTCGGTGGCTGCTGGGCGAGGAGCCCGGCGTCGTCCAGTCTACCGCTCCCGGCGTCCGGCGGCCTCCGGCCGGCCCGGGGCGCGGTCGGAGGAGCGGCTCGACGGGCCGCGGGTGCCGCCGTCGGCGTCACCGCCACCGTCGCCGTCAGCGGCGTCGGGGACCTCGGCGTCGGAGCGGATGTCGATGCGCCAGCCGGTCAGGCGGGCGGCGAGGCGGGCGTTCTGCCCCTCCTTGCCGATGGCCAGCGACAGCTGGAAGTCGGGCACGACCACGCGGGCGGCCCGCGCGGCGGCGTCGACGACCGTCACCGACACCACGCGCGCCGGTGACAGGGCGTTCGCCACGAACTGGGCGGGGTCGTCGTCCCAGTCGACGATGTCGATCTTCTCGCCGTGCAGCTCGGTCATGACGGCGCGAACGCGGGCTCCCATCGGGCCGATGCAGGCGCCCTTCGGGTTGACCCCGGACCGGGTGGCGCGCACGGCCACCTTCGAGCGGTGCCCGGCCTCGCGGGCCATCGCCATGATCTGGACCGTGCCGTCGGCGACCTCGGGCACCTCCAGCGCGAACAGCGAGCGGACCAGGTCGGGGTGCGTGCGCGAGACGGTCACCGACGGGCCCTTGGGCGTGCGGCGCACCGACACCACGAAGGCGCGCAGGCGCGCCCCGTGGGCGTAGGTCTCACCCGGCACCTGCTCGCTCGGCGGCATGACCGCCTCGAAGCCCCCGATGTCGAGGTGCACCAGGCGCCGGTCGTGGCCCTGCTGCACGACGCCGCTGATGACGTCGCCCTCGCGGCCGGCGAAGGTCCCGAGCACCTGCTCGTCCTCGGCGGCGCGCAGGCGCTGCAGGATCACCTGGCGCGCGGTGCCGGCGGCGACGCGGCCGAAGCCCTTGGGGGTGTCGTCGAACTCGCGCAGGACGGTGCCCTCGTCGTCGGTCTCCGCCGCCCACACCACGACGTGACCGCTCTTGCGGTCGATCTCCACCCGCGCCCGGGGCTCAGCGCCCTCGGTGCGCTGGTACGCCAGCAGCATCGCCTGCTCGATGGCCGTGACCAGGACGCCCAGCGGGATCTCCCGCTCGCGCTCCACGGCCCGCAGGACCGCCATGTCGATGTCCATCAGACCTCGTCCTCGTCCGTCGCGTCGTCGAGCTCGTCGCCCTCGTCATCGCCCTCGTCGACCAGCTCGTCGTCGGCCCCGTCGGGCTCGTCGGCGCCGGGGCGGGAGAACTCCACCTGCACCCGGCCCGTGCCCAGCTCGGCCCAGGCGGCGCGCAGGCGCTGCCCGTCGACGTCGAGCTCGACGCCCTCGTCGTCGACGGCGACGACGCGGCCGGTCGTCGCGGCGCCCGCGACGGTCGTCGCCACCAGCCGGGTGCGAGCGCGCGACCAGTGCCGGCGCTCGGTCAGGGGCCGGGAGACGCCCGGGGAGCCGACCTCGAGCACGTAGGGCTGGGAGCCGAGCGCGTCGTCGACGGTGTCCATCGCGGCGCCCACGGCGCGCGAGACGGCCGCGAGCTGGTCGGAGGACACCGCGCCGACGGCGTCGTCGGGGAGGTCGACGACGACCCGGACGACGGTGCGGGCGCCGGCGCGCGCCAGCTCGAGCTGCTCGAGGACGAGACCGCTGCCGGAGACGGCGGGCTCGACCGCAGCGACGACGCGGTCGTGCGCGGACACCGGGGCTCCTGGGGTTCGGGGGCTTCGAGGGGGGTGGTGCGGGGTCTGCGCCCTGCGCGCGAGCGGCCGGGGCTGACCGGAGAACACTAGTCGCCGCGACGGGGTGCTCCCGATCGCGGGCGGCGGCCCGGCGCGCGGTGGCAGGGTGGACCGGTGCCGACCTCCCCCACCCGGCGGCTGGTGCTGGCGGCCCTGGCAGCCACCGCGGTGGCGGGCACCTCCGGGTGCTCGACCCCCTGGGGCGACCTGCGCGTCCAGCCCCTCGGCGGCGACCCTCCCCCACCCGTGCCCGAGCCCGGCCCCGACGAGCTCGCCCGCCGGAGCGCGGTGGGCGCGGTGTCGGCCGTCCTCGCGGCGCTGGACGCCAGCGCCCTGGACGCCGCCGTGGCGGGCCCCCTGCGCGCGGCGCTGGGCGAGCAGCTGGCAGCGCTCGGCGAGAGCGCACCCAGCAGCACGCCCAGCAGCACGCCCGGCAGCACGCCCAGCAGTCCCCCGAGCGGCCCCTCCCCCGGCACCGCGGCGGGCAGCCCGGCGGGGGGCGCCGTCGCCCCGGTGGTGGGGCTGATGACCTCAGCCGCCGCCGCCGCCCGCGAACCCCTGGCCGACGTCGCCGGTGGCACCGCGCGCCTGCTGGCGTGCCTGGCCGCCGGGCTCGACGTCGCCGCCGGATGGGCGTCCGGCGGCCCCGCGGGCGGCCCCAGCAGCACAGGCGGTCCGACCTCCGGCGGTCCGAGCTCCGCCGGTCCGGCGTCCCCGGCGCCGACGCGGGCCTCGGCGCGGCCCTCGAGCACCGCCTCGCCGAGCCGCACCCCGGCCGACGGGGCCGGCGAGCAGGGCGCCCTGGTGGTCGCGCTGGCTGCGGAGGAGGCCGCCGAGTACGGCTACGGGGTGCTCGCCGTGCGCCTCGCGGGCGAGCAGCGCTCCCGGGCGCAGGCCGACCTCGCCGCCCACGCCCTGGCCGTCGAGGAGCTGCGGGAGCAGCTGCTCGCCCTCGGCGCGGACCCGCCCGGGTCGCCGCCGGCCTGGGCCCTGCCCGGCCCCGTGCCCGACGCCGCGGGGGCGGTCGCCCTGGCGGTGCGCCTGGAGGCGGCCGCCACGGCCGCGGCGGCAGACGTGGTGGCGGCCGCCGACCGGGGCCGGCGCGCGGCCGACGCCGAGAGGGTCCTCACCGCGGCGCAGCGCTGGCAGTGGTGGCGCTCCCAGCAGCCGCAGGCCGCCCCGGCACTGGTGGCGCTCCCGGGGCTGTCCGGCCGCTGACCCCTCGGGACGGGCCGCCCGGCCGGACCTCACCCGAGCAGCTGCTCGGCCACCTGCCAGCCCAGCCGCAGCACCAGGGCCCCGACCACCACCAGGAAGACCACGCGCACGAACCCGCTGCCCCGCGCCACGGCCGTGCGCGCACCGACGTACCCGCCCAGCACGTTCGCGGCGGCCATCGCCAGCCCGAGCTGCCACAGCACCGACCCGGCGAGGGTGAACACCACCAGCGCCCCGAGGTTGGTGGCCGCGTTGACCACTTTCGCCGCCGCGCTCGCCGGCAGGAAGGCGTACCCGAGGCCCACCAGCCCGGCGACCAGGAACGACCCGGTGCCCGGCCCCAGCGCGCCGTCGTAGAGCCCGACCAGCCCGCCGAGGGCCACGGCGGACAGCACGTGCCGGCGCCCGTCGTAGCGCAGCGCGGCGGACTCCGCGGGCGGGCGCTTCAGGAGCGTCCAGGCCGCGACCGCCAGCAGCGCCACGAGCACCACCGGGCGCAGCGCACCGGCAGGCACCCAGTGGGCCAGCGCCGCTCCCCCGGCGGCCGCCGACCCCGCGGCCAGGGCCATGGGGACGGCGGTGCGCAGGTCGACGCGGACGCGCCGGGCGTAGGTGACCGCGCTCGTCGTCGTCCCGGCGAACCCGGCGAGCTTGTTGGTGGCCAGCGCCTGCACAGGGGAGATCCCCGGCACGAGGAGCAGGGCGGGCAGCTGCACCAGGCCGCCGCCGCCCACGACGGCGTCGACCCAGCCCGCCGCGAGGGCGGCCAGCAGGAGCAGCGCGAAGACCTCCGGGGTCAGCCCCGGCAGGACGGCGTCCAGCGGGCGTCAGCCGCGCACGAGGGCGACCAGGTGCTCCGCAGCGGCCTCGACGGCCACGTCGGTGCGCTCGCCGCTGGCGCGGTCGCGGACCTCGACGACGCCCTCGGCCAGCCGCTTGCCGAGCGTGACGATCGTGGGGACGCCCACCAGCTCGGCGTCCTTGAACTTCACGCCGGGGCTGACGCGGGGCCGGTCGTCGAGCAGGACGTCCAGGCCCGCGGCCACGAGGTCGGCCGCGAGCTTCTCGCCCGCAGCGACGACCTCGGCGTCCTTGCCCGCGACGACGACGTGCACGTCGACCGGGGCCACGGACCGGGGCCACACCAGGCCGAGCTCGTCGTGTCCGGCCTCGGCGATGGCGGCGACGGCGCGGGAGACGCCCACGCCGTAGGAGCCCATCGTCACCACGACGAGCTTGCCGTTCTCGTCGAGCACCTTGAGGTCCAGCGCCTCGGCGTACTTGCGGCCGAGCTGGAAGATGTGGCCCATCTCCATGCCGCGGGCGGTCTCCAGCGGGCCGGAGCCGTCGGGGGCCGGGTCGCCGTCGCGCACCTCGGCGACGTCGATGGTGCCGTCGGCGGTGAAGTCGCGGCCGGCCACCAGGCCGAAGACGTGCTTGCCGGGCTGGTCGGCGCCGGTGACCCAGGCGGTGCCGGGGGCCACGCGCGGGTCGACCAGGTACCGGATGCCGGTGGTGGCGGGCCGGCCGTCGGCGCCGGTCTCCCCCGTGGGCCGCAGGCCGAGGCCGCCCGGGCCGATGTAGCCCTTGACCAGCTCGGGGTGCTTCGCGAACTGCGCCTCGTCGAAGGGCTCGACGGCCGCCGGCGAGACCGCGGCCTCCAGGCGCTTCGTGTCGACCTCGCGGTCACCGGGCACGCCGACGGCGAGCGGCTCCGCCGTCCCGTCGGGGTGGCGCAGCAGCACGATGACGTTCTTCAGGGTGTCGGCCGCCTCCCACGGGCGGTCGTCGCGGGGGTGCAGGGCGTTGGAGACCTGCACCAGCGATTCGATGGTCGGGGTGTCAGGGGTGTCGCGCACGACGGCCGCGGGCGCGTCGTCCCAGCTCACGGGCTCGGGCGCGACCGTGGTGACGGCCTCGACGTTCGCGGCGTACCCGCCGGCGGATCGGACGAAGGTGTCCTCGCCCTGGGGGCTGGGGTGGAGGAACTCCTCGCTCGCCGAGCCGCCCATGGCGCCGGAGACCGCGGAGACGATGACGTACTCCAGGCCCAGGCGGTCGAAGATGCGGACGTAGGCCTCGCGGTGGCGCTGGTAGGCCTTCTCGAGGCCGGCGTCGTCGACGTCGAAGGAGTAGCTGTCCTTCATGACGAACTCGCGGCCGCGCAGCAGACCGGCGCGGGGGCGCGCCTCGTCGCGGAACTTGGTCTGCACCTGGTACAGGCTCAGCGGCAGGTCCTTGTACGACGAGCACTGGTCCTTCACGAGGAGCGTGAACATCTCCTCGTGGGTGGGGGCCAGGAGGAAGTCGGCGCCGCGGCGGTCCTTGAGGCGCAGCAGGTTGGGGCCGTACTCCTCCCAGCGGCCGGTCGCCTCGTAGGGCTCCTTGGGCAGCAGCGCCGGGAAGTGCACCTCCTGCGCACCGATCGCGTCCATCTCCTCGCGGACGATGCGCTCGACCTTCTTCAGCACCCGCAGGCCCAGCGGCAGCCAGGTGAACCCGCCGGGGGCGGCGCGGCGGATGTAGCCGGCGCGCACGAGCAGCTTGTGGCTGGCCAGCTCGGCGTCGGCCGGGTCCTCCCGCAGGGTGCGCAGGAGCAGGGTGGAGGTCCTCAGGAGCAC
>JAKONK010000003.1 GCA_022701985.1 Actinomycetales bacterium | reverse complement strand
ACGGTGCACTGCGAGCGGATGACGGGATTCGAACCCGCGACCCTCACCTTGGCAAGGTGATGCTCTACCACTGAGCCACATCCGCGTGCCGACCTCGCGGCCGAACGATGAGAACACTACCGGACCCTCCCGGGCCCCGTCGAACCACCCTCCCCCACAGGCCCCCCGCAGGCCTCCTGGCGGTCGGCGCGGCGTCACCGGGACGTCGCCCCGGGGTCTCGCGAGGCGCTCCACCCGCGGCTCGGCCAGGATGACCCGTGCTCCTCGACACCGGCGGGGACAGCGCGAGAGGACGCCATGCAGGTCTGGCCAGGACGCCCCTACCCCCTGGGGGCCACGTTCGACGGAGCGGGCACCAACTTCGCCCTCTTCTCCGAGGTGGCCAGCAGGGTCGAGCTGTGCCTCGTCGACGAGCAGGGCCGCGAGTCCCGCATCGACATGCCCGAGGTCGACGGCTTCGTGTGGCACGCCTACCTGCCCCGGGTCCAGCCCGGCCAGCGGTACGGGTTCCGCGTGCACGGCCCCTACGACCCGTCCGCGGGGCACCGGTGCAACCCGAGCAAGCTGCTGCTCGACCCGTACGCGAAGGCGATCGACGGCCAGGTCGACGGGCACGAGTCGCTCTTCAGCTACTCCTTCAAGGACCCCTCCCGGCGCAACACCGCCGACAGCGCGCTCCACACGATGCTCAGCGTCGTCGTCAACCCCTACTTCGACTGGGGCACCGACCGACCGCCGCGGCGCGACTACCACGAGACGGTCATCTACGAGGCGCACGTCAAGGGCCTGACGATGACGCACCCGGGGCTCCCGGAGGAGGTGCGCGGCACCTACGCGGGCATCGGGCACCCGGCGATGGTCGAGCACCTCACCGAGCTCGGCGTCACGGCGATCGAGCTCATGCCGGTGCACCAGTTCGTGCAGGACACCCACCTCCAGGAGAAGGGGATGTCCAACTACTGGGGCTACAACACCATCGGCTTCTTCGCGCCCCACAACGCCTACTCCTCGACGGGCACCCGCGGCCAGCAGGTCATGGAGTTCAAGTCGATGGTGCGCACGCTGCACCAGGCGGGCATCGAGGTCATCCTCGACGTGGTCTACAACCACACCGCCGAGGGCAACCAGATGGGGCCCACGCTTTGCTTCCGGGGCATCGACAACGCGGCCTACTACCGCCTGGTCGACTCCGACAAGGCCCACTACTACGACACCACCGGCACCGGCAACAGCCTGCTCATGAGGCACCCCCACGTGCTGCAGCTGATCATGGACTCGCTGCGGTACTGGGTGAACGACATGCACGTCGACGGCTTCCGCTTCGACCTCGCGAGCACGCTGGCGCGCCAGTTCCACGAGGTCGACAGGCTCTCGGCGTTCTTCGACCTGATCCAGCAGGACCCGGTGGTCTCGCAGGTCAAGCTCATCGCCGAGCCCTGGGACGTCGGCGACGGCGGGTACCAGGTCGGCGGGTTCCCCCCGCTGTGGACGGAGTGGAACGGCAAGTACCGCGACACCGTCCGCGACTTCTGGCGCGGGGAGCCGAGCGCGCTGGCCGAGTTCGCGAGCCGCATCTCCGGCTCCTCGGACCTGTACGAGCACAACGGCCGCAAGCCGATCGCGTCCATCAACTTCGTCACCGCGCACGACGGCTTCACCATGCGCGACCTCGTCTCGTACAACGAGAAGCACAACGAGGCCAACGGCGAGGGCGGTCGCGACGGCGAGAGCCACAACCGCTCCTGGAACTGCGGCGTCGAGGGCGAGACCAAGGACAAGGAGGTCAACGCCCTGCGGGCCCGCCAGCAGCGCAACATGCTGGCCACCCTCCTGCTCAGCCAGGGCGTGCCGATGATCCTCCACGGCGACGAGCTCGGCCGGACGCAGAGGGGCAACAACAACACCTACTGCCAGGACAGCCGCACCGCCTGGGTCGACTGGAACCTCACCGACGAGCAGCGCTCCCTGCTCGACTTCACCCAGCGCCTCATCGCGCTGAAGATGGACCACCCGGTGTTCCGCCGCCGGCGGTTCTTCGCCGGCGACGCGCAGCACGGCGGTGAGAGCGCCCTGGGCGACATCGCCTGGTTCACCCCCGCCGGCCAGCACATGACCCACAGCGACTGGTCCACGGGCTACGCCCGCTCCCTCGGGGTCTTCCTCAACGGCTGGGCGATCCCCGAGCCCGACCCCCGCGGCGAGCAGATCGTCGACGACAGCTTCTACATCATGTTCAACGCCTCCCACGAGGACGTCGCGTTCACGCTGCCCCCGCAGGAGTACGGGAGGGAGTGGACGGTGGTGATCAGCACCGCCGAGGAGCAGACCGTCGAGGTGGAGGTGGCCGGCCGCGGCACCACGCGCGCCGTCCTGGCGCCCCAGGTGCACGCCGCCGGGGCCGAGGTCGTCCTGCCCGGCCGCAGCATGCTCGTCGTGACCCGTCCCTCCGTGGAGGCCCTCCTGTGACCGCCCAGCACCAGACCCAGACCCCTCCCTCCGGCCAGACCGGCGGCCACACCGGCGGCCACACCGGCGGCCAGGGGGGCTCCGCGGAGCAGCACCGGCCCGCCCCCGGCCGCCGCGTGCCGGTGTCGACGTACCGCCTGCAGGTGCGCCCGGAGTTCACCTACGACGACGCGAGCGCCGTCGTCGACCACCTCGACGCCCTCGGGGCCTCGCACGCCTACCTGTCGCCGCTGCTGGCGCCCGCGCCGGGCTCGGCGCACGGGTACGACGTGGTCGACCACTCCCGCATCAACCCCGAGGCGGGGGGCCGCGAGGCCTTCGACGTCCTCGTCGACAGGCTCCACGAGCGCTCCCTGGGGGCCGTCGCCGACGTCGTGCCCAACCACATGGCGGTCCCCACCCCCGCGCGCCTCAACGGCGCGCTGTGGTCGGTGCTGCGCGACGGGCCCGAGTCGCCCTTCGCCCGGTGGTTCGACGTCGACTGGTGGGCCTCGGGCCACGCGATCCTCATGCCCGTGCTCGGCTCGCGCATCGGCCAGGTGCTGGGCTCCGGCGAGCTCGAGCTCGACCGCAGCGGCAGCGAGCCGCTCCTGCGCTACTACGACCACGTCTTCCCGGTCCGGCCCGGCACGGAGAGCCTGCCGCTGGCCGAGCTGGTCGACCGGCAGTGGTACCGCCTGGCGCACTGGCGCGTGGCCGATGAGGAGCTGAACTACCGGCGCTTCTTCGACGTCGACACCCTCGCCGCCATCCGCGTGGAGGACCCGGAGGTCTTCGACGCCACCCACGAGCTGCTCCTCGGCCTCATCGACGAGGGCAGGCTCGACGGCCTGCGCATCGACCACCCCGACGGCCTGGCCGACCCCCGCGGCTACGTGCGCCGCCTGTCGGAGCGCTCCGGGGGCGCCTGGGTGGTCGTGGAGAAGATCCTCGAGGGCGCCGAGGACCTGCCCGACGACTGGCCCGTCGCCGGCACCACGGGCTACGACGCCCTGCTCCGCGTGGGCGGCCTCTTCGTCGACCCGGCCGGCGCGAGCCCCCTGTCGGCGCTCATGGCGGAGGTGACCGGGTCGTCCGAGGGCTTCCCCGCCGTCGTCGAGCAGGCCAAGCGCGAGATGGTCGAGGGGGGCCTGTACGCCGAGGTGCACCGCCTGGTGCAGCTGCTGGTGCAGATGGTCGCCGTCGACGTCCGCCTCCGCGACCACACCGAGCGGGCCCTGCGCGACTGCGTGGTCGAGCTCCTCGTGGCGTTCCCGCGGTACCGCGCCTACGTGGTGCCCGGCGAGCCCGCGCCCGCGGAGGCCGTCCGCGTCATGGACGAGGCCGCCGCCCACGCGCGGGCGCACCTGCCGGAGGAGCGGTGGGACACCCTCGACGTCGTCGTCGACCTGCTGCTGGGACGCGAGGCCGGCAGCGCCGGCCGCATCGCCGACAGCGACCGCGCGGAGCTGATCATCCGGTTCCAGCAGACCTGCGGCCCGGTGATGGCCAAGGGCGTCGAGGACACCGCCTTCTACCGCTGGTTCCGCCTGGCCGGGCTCAACGAGGTCGGCGGCGACCCCGACCGGGTCGGCGTGGCCCCCGAGGAGTTCCACGCCTTCGCCGCCCAGCACGTCCGCGACTGGCCGCTGGCGATGACCACGCTCACCACCCACGACACCAAGCGCGACGAGGACGTGCGGGCCCGCCTGGCCGTGCTGTCGGAGGTGCCGCTGGAGTTCGCCGAGGCGCTGCGCTCGTGGCGCCGGCTGGCCTCGCCGCACCGCCGCCAGGAGCTCGACGGGCAGACCGAGCACCTCGTCTGGCAGACGCTGCTGGGCACGTGGGGCTCCGGCGACCCGGACGGCCGCTCCGGGCAGAAGAGGGGCCCGATCAGCGGCGAGCGGCTGCTGGCGTACCTCGAGAAGGCGATCCGCGAGGCCAAGCGGCACACCACCTGGACGAACCCCGACGAGGCCTACGAGGACGCCGTGCGCGCCTTCGCCGTCGGCGTGCTGGGCGACGAGGCCGTCCTGGCCGCCGTCGAGGCGTTCAGCGACCGGATCGCCGGGCCGGTGCGCGTGGGCGTCCTGGGCCAGAAGCTGGTGCAGCTGACGATGCCGGGCGTCCCCGACGTCTACCAGGGCACCGAGGTCGTCTCGCTGTCCCTGGTCGACCCCGACAACCGCCGTCCGGTCGACTACGCCGAGCGGCGCACGCGCCTCGCGCGCCTGGACACCGGCGCCCGCCCGCAGGACCTCTCCGACGAGAAGCTGCTGGTCACCTCGCGCGCGCTGCGCCTGCGCCGCGAGCACCCGGAGTGGTTCACCGGCACCACCGAGGCACCCGCCACCTACGCGGCCGTGGCCACGTCCACCGGCAACGCCGTGGCGTTCGGCCGCGGCAGCGCCGCCGTCGACGGCGGGGCGCCGCAGGTGGTGGTCGTCGCGACCCGGCTGGCCGCGTCGCTGGAGCGCCTCGGCGGCTGGGGGCAGCACTCGGTGGTGCTGCCGGAGGTCACCGCGCCGGACGGCAGCGCCGGCGGGTGGCGCGACGCGCTGACCGGCGCGCGCTGCCCGGGCGGCTCGGTGCCGCTCGCCTCGCTGCTCCAGACGATGCCCGTCGCACTGCTCGTGCGGGACCTGGGGGAGGATGCTGCGCCGTGAGCATGGCCCAGCAGTCCAGTCCCACCAGCGCCGTCGACGGCATCCGGCGCCCGATGAGCAGCAAGGACCTCCGCAAGGCGGTCGGCAAGCTGCTCCGCGGCGCCCAGCCGCTCCCGATCGTGCAGGCGGGCCACCCCGTGCTGCGCGAGGTGGCGCAGCCCTACGACGGCGAGCTCTCCCCCGAGCTCATGGCCGACCTCGTGGAGGCCATGAAGGCCGCCATGCACGCGGCGCCCGGCGTGGGCCTGGCCGCGCCGCAGGTGGGGCTGGGCCTCGCCCTGGCCGTCGTGGAGGACTCCGGCGACGACGAGGACGACCCGCGCGAGCGCACGGACCTGCCGTTCCGGGTGATCGTCAACCCCGCGTACGAGCCGGTCGTCGGGGACGACGGCGCCGAGGACCTCGTCGTCTTCGAGGAGGGCTGCCTGTCGGTGGTGGGCTACGAGGCCGAGCGGGCCCGCCACCGCAGCGTCCGGGTGACCGGGCAGGACGAGACCGGCCGCGCCTTCGACGAGGTGCACTCGGGCTGGGCCGCGCGGATCATGCAGCACGAGATCGACCACCTCAGCGGCGTGCTCTACGTCGACGGGGCCGACCCGCGCACCCTGAGCTGGACGGGTCGCGTCTGACCTGCGGGACCGCTCGCGCGGTGGCATCCTCGGGGTCCACCGGCGATCACTTGACCGTCCCTTGACCTCCCGGTGACCGCTTCTTGACCGACCGGTACCGTAGGAGACCTCATGTGGGTGCTGCAGCTGCTCCTCGGCCTCGTCGTCGTCCTCGTCATCACCGCGGGCACCGCGTACTTCGTGGCGCAGGAGTTCGCGTACATGACCGTCGACCGCTCGCGCCTCAAGGCGCGGGCGGCCGACGGTGACGCGACGGCCGACCGGGCCCTCGGCGTCACGCGCCAGACCTCGTTCATGCTGTCGGGCGCCCAGCTCGGCATCACCGTCACGGGCCTGCTGGTCGGCTACGTCGCGGAGCCGCTGATCGGCCAGGCGGTGGGCACCGCGCTGGGCGGGGTGTCGGTGCCGCAGGCGGTCGGCGTCGGCATCGGCACCGTGGCCGCGCTGGTGCTGGCGACGGGCCTGCAGATGGTCCTGGGCGAGCTGTTCCCCAAGAACCTCGCGATCGCGCGGCCCGAGCCCGTCGCGCTGTGGCTGGCCCGCTCGACCCGCCTGTACCTGTCGGCGTTCGGCTGGCTCATCCGCATCTTCGACGCCTCGTCGAACCTGCTGCTCCGGGCCCTGCGCATCGAGCCGGTGCACGACGTCGAGCACTCCGCCACGGCCCGCGACCTCGAGCACATCGTCGCCGAGTCGCGCCGCAGCGGTGACCTCCCGGAGGAGCTGTCGGTCCTGCTCGACCGGGTCCTCGACTTCCCCCAGCGCGACGCCGACCACGCGATGGTGCCCCGCACCCGGGTCGACGCGCTGCGCGACGACCTCGCCGCCGGCGCCGTCCTCCAGCGGATGGCCACCGGGCACTCGCGCTACCCCGTCGTCGACGCCGACGAGCTCGTCGTCGGCGTGGTGCACCTGACCGACCTGCTCGGGCTCGGCGCGCACCAGCTCGACGAGCCCGTGCGCGACCACGCCCGGCGCCCGGTGCTCGTGCCGACCACCATGCAGCTGCCCGACGTCGTCGACGCCCTCGCCGCGGCGAAGGAGCACATGGCCGTCGTCCTCGACGAGCACGGCGGCCTGGCGGGGGTGCTGACCGCCGAGGACCTCGCCGAGGAGATCGTCGGCGAGATCGCCGACGAGCACGACGACGCCGACGAGCCCGCCCTGCGCGCCGCCTCCGAGGACGGCCCGTGGACGGTCCCCGGCGAGGCGCACCTCGACGAGCTCGAGCGCGCCGTGGGCCGCGACCTGCCGCGCGGTGACTACGAGACCGTCGCGGGCTTCGTCATCGCCCAGCACGGGGCGCTGCCCGGCGTGGGCGCCGCCGTGGAGGTCGAGCCCCCGGACGACCCGGCCCGCGCCGAGGACGAGCCCGTCGAGCCCGCCCTGCGCTTCGAGGTGCTCGCCGTGCACCGCCACGTCCCCTCGAGCGTGCGCGTGACGCGGGTGGACCGCACCGACCCGCCGTCCGAGGGGGAGACCGCCGACCGGACGGACCGGCGGACCGCCGAGCGCGAGGAGGTGGCGCCGCGATGAGCGGGCCCGTCGTCCTGGTCGCCACCGCCGCCCTGATCGCGCTGAGCGCGTTCTTCGTGGCCGTGGAGTTCGCCCTGCTCGCCGCCCGTCGCCACCGCCTGGAGGACATGGCGCAGCGCAGCCGCGGTGCCCAGGTGGCCCTGCGCAACTCCTCGGAGCTGACGGTGCTGCTCGCGGGCAGCCAGCTCGGCATCACCGCCTGCACGCTGGCGCTCGGCGCGGTCACCAAGCCGGCCGTGCACTACGCCCTGACGCCCGTCTTCACCGACTGGGGCCTGCCCGGGTGGGCGGCCGACGCGTCCGGCTTCGTCCTCGCGCTCGTCGTCGTGACCTTCCTGCACCTGGTGGTCGGCGAGATGGCGCCCAAGTCGTGGGCGATCGCCCACCCCGAGCAGTCGGCGGTCCTGCTGGCCCGCCCGATGCAGGCGTTCATGTTCCTCACGCGGCCGATGCTCCGGGCGCTCAACGAGATGGCGAACTGGTGCCTGCGCCGCGTCGGGGTGGAGCCCGCCGACCAGGTGGCGTCGGGGCGGAGCCCGGCCGACCTGCGGCAGCTGGTGGAGCACTCCGCCAACGTCGGCGCCCTGGAGGCCGCCGCCTCGGCGCAGCTGTCGGGCGCGCTGGACATGCAGCGCCTGCAGCTGGCGGACGTGGTGAGGCCCGGGCGCCCCACCGCCGTCCCCGCGTCCGGGACCGTGCTCGACGTCCGGCGCGCCGCCCAGGCCTCCGGGCACCTGCGCATCCTCGTGGGCGACCCGGCCGCACCGTCGGGCGTGGTGCACGTCCGCGACGTGCTCACCGAGCCCGTGGAGCGCCCCGTGGCCGGGCTCGCGCGCCCGGTGCTGTCGCTGGCCGCCACCACGGCGGTCCACGAGGCGCTGGCGACCGTGCGCGAGACGCGCAACCACCTCGTGGTCGTCACCGACGAAGGGGGCGCGGCCGTCGGCGTCGTCACCCTGACCGACCTGCTGCGCCGCCTGTTCCCGCGCGACGC
>JAKONK010000287.1 GCA_022701985.1 Actinomycetales bacterium | reverse complement strand
ACGATGCCGTCGCGACGGCGCTGCGCCGGGACGTGGGCACCGCCGGCCCTCACGAAGGAGCGGCGCGAGCGCACCCGGCGCCCGCCGAGGCCGACCCGCCCGGCGGCCCCCCGGGCGGTGCCGCCGGTGGTCACGGCGTCGGCGAGGGACTCCACGCCGGAGCCGATCAGCCCGGTGACGCCGACCACCTCCCCGGGCAGCACCCGCAGCGACAGGTCGGCGAACGCTCCGGGGGCTGTGAGCCCGTCGACGGCTAGCAGCGGCTCGCCCTCGGGGCGGCGCTGCTCGCGCTCGCCCAGGCCCGCCACCCGGTGGCCGACCATCAGCTCGACCACGCGGTCGAGCAGGGCCTCGCGCCCGGCGCCCACCACGCGCCCGTCGTCGTCGGACCGCAGCGGCACCTCGCCGGCCGTGCGGCCGTTGCGCAGCACGAGCACGCGGTCGGCCAGGTCGCCGACCTCCTGCAGGTAGTGCGAGATGTAGATGACGGCCACGCCGTCGGCGGCGAGGCGGCGCACGGCGTCGAAGAGCAGCGCCGCCTCGGCAGCGGCCAGCGAGGCGGTCGGCTCGTCGAGCACCAGCACGCGCGGACGCGTGAGGACGGCGCGGGCCACCTGCAGCAGCTGCTGCTCGGCGACGGTGAGGTCGTCGACGAGCGCGTCACCGCGCACGTGCAGCCCCACGCTCGCTGCGAGGTCGCGCTCGGCGCGGCGCACCAGCTCGCGGCGGTTCACGAGCCCGCCGCGCCCGCCCTCGTCGCGGCCGAGGTAGAGCTGCTCGGCGACGCTCAGGCGGCCCGCGAGGTGCCGGTCCTGGTGGACGACGCGGATGCCGAGCGCCTCGGCGTCGCGCGCGGAGGTGACGGTCGCGGGACGCCCGTCGACCTCCAGCACGGCGGTGTCGGCGCGGTGGAAGCCGGTCAGCACCTTGATGAGCGTCGACTTGCCGGCGCCGTTCTCCCCCACGAGGGCGACCACCTCGCCGGGGGCGACCACGAGGGAGACGTCGTCCAGGACGCGCACCGCCCCGAACGACTTGCGCACCCCCGTGAGCGAGACCCGGGGCGCCACGGCCCCGGCCGCGCGCTCAGCTGCCAACGGTCAGCCCGAGCTCGGAGACGACCTCGTCGACGTTGTCCTTGTCGATGTAGCGCGGCTCCAGGTAGGTGGTCTTCGGCACGTCGGCCTGCTGGCCGCCCAGGTAGCGGGCGACGTTGTCGATCGAGGCGGTGCCGATGGCCTCGCCCTGCTGCGCCACGGTCGCGGTGTAGGAGGAGTCCGGGTCGGAGATGAGCTCGAGGGCGCCCGGGTCGGCGTCGACGCCGAAGACCTTCACGTCCGTGCGGCCCGCAGCGTCGATGGCCTGCGCGGCACCGATCTCGGGGATGTCCCAGCAGGCCCAGACGGCGGAGAGCTGGCCCTCGGGGTAGCGCTGGAGGATGTCGTTGGTGGCCGAGCGGGCGAACTCGACGGTGCCCTCGTAGGGCTCGATGAGCTCGGGCTGCACGATCTGGATGTCGGGGTAGTCCTCGAGCACGAGCTTCAGCTCGTTGTAGCGGATGCGGCAGGGGGCGACGCCCGGGAAGCCGTTGAAGACGAGCACGTTGCCCTTGCCGCCGATCTCCTCGGCGAGGTTGCGGGCCAGCGTGGAGCCGATCTGCCAGTTGTCGGACTGCACCTGGTTGATGGCGGCCGGCGTCTGGAAGTCGATGGTGAACAGCGGGATGCCCGCCGCCTTCACCTGGTCGAGCGTGGCGCTCAGCGTGGTCGCGTCACCGAGGATGATCACGATCGCGTCCGGCTTCTGAGCGATCAGGTTCTCGACGTCGGTGATGTGCTTCTCGTCGTCGGCCTCGGCCTGGGTGGCGATGACCTCGCCGCCGAGCTCCTCCACCCGGGCCTGCACCGAGTCGTAGAAGACGCGGCTGATGTCGTGCACGACGTCCTTCGCGGCGATGCCGACGCGCTTGCCGGCCAGGCTCGGGACGTCGGCGGCGGCTGGGGCGGCCACCGGCGCCGCGTCGGACGCCGCGGCGCTCTGCTGCGCCTGCTCGGTCTTGAGGGAGCAGCCCGACAGCACCAGGGCGGCGGCGAGCGGGGCGGCGGCCAGGGCGAGGGCGCGGCGGAGGGGGGTGCGGTCCACGGGGGTCTCCAGGGGTCGTCGGCGGGCGGGCGCGCACGGGCGCGCCGCAGCCCGGGGGCGGCGGGGTGGGGCGAGCGGCTCCTGCGCGAGCGGGCCGGCAGGGGCCGGTGGGGCTCAGCGGGAGTGGCGACAGCGCATGGTCGTGGTCCTCGGGTCCGTCCTTACCCGGGCGGTCGCCTCAGGTCGGGTCATCACCCGGAGCACCCCACGACGTGGAGGGTTGCCGTCCAGCGAGCCGGGGCTTGTCGCTGGAACTCATGACCTGGGCCGGGAAACTAGGGGCGGCCGCATGTCCTGTCAAGCACCCGCGCGCGTCGACGCCGTCCGCTCGGCGCGCCCCCGGAGGTGCGCTACTGTCCCGCCCACCATCCAGAGTGGCTGAGAGACCCGGCTCGCTGACGCCACAGCAACCACCCCACGACCCGTCGTGGGAGCAGGTGCTACCGCCGGGACCGATGGAGCGAGGAGCCCCACGCGTCGTGACGACCCCTGACGTCCCCAAGGACCGGATCTTCCTCAACGCCTTCGACATGACGTGCGTCGCGCACCAGTCGCCGGGGCTGTGGCGGGTGCCGGGCGACCAGTCCCACCGGTACAACGACCTGGCGTACTGGACCGACCTCGCCAGGCTCCTCGACGGCGGGGGCTTCGACGTCCTGTTCATCGCCGACGTGCTCGGCGTCTACGACGTCTACCGGGGCGGCCCCGAGACGGCGCTGGCGGAGGGCACCCAGGTGCCCGTCGGCGACCCGCTGCTCGCCGCGTCCGCGATGGCCGCGGTCACCGAGCGCCTCGGGTTCGCGCTCACGGTGTCGCTGACGTACGAGAAGCCGTACGCGCTGGCCCGCGACTTCTCCACCCTCGACCACTACACGCGCGGCCGGGTCGGCTGGAACGTGGTGACCTCCTACCTCGAGAGCGCCGCCCGCAACCTCGGGCTGGACGCGCAGGTCGGCCACGACGAGCGCTACGAGCTGGCCGAGGAGTTCCTCGACGTCACCTACAAGCTGTGGGAGGGCTCCTGGGAGGACGACGCCGTCGTGCGCGACGCCGCCCGCGGCGTCTACACCGACCCGGCGCGCGTCCACCCCGTCGACCACCACGGCCGGTACTTCGACGTGCCGGGGATCGCCCTCACCGAGCCCAGCCCGCAGCGCACGCCGTTCGTCTTCCAGGCGGGCGCGTCGAAGCGGGGCGTGGAGTTCGCCGCCAAGCACGCCGAGGCCGTCTTCAACACCGCGACGCGCACCGAGGTGATGCGCCCCCAGGTCGACAGGCTGCGCGCCGAGGTCGCGGCGAACGGGCGCGACCCGCGCGCCGTGAAGGTGTTCTCGCTGCTCACCGTCATCACCGCGGCCACCGACGAGGAGGCGTGGGCCAAGTACGAGGACCTGAGGTCGCACGTCTCCTACGACGGCGCGCTGACCCTGTACGCGGGGTGGAGCGGGCTCGACCTGTCGAGCTACCCGCCCGACGAGCCGCTCGAGCACACCGACACCCAGGCGATCCAGTCGGCCGTCGCGGCGTTCTCCACCGCCGACCCGGACCGCCGCTGGACCCCCCGCGACATCGCCACCTGGGTGGGCCTGGGCGGGATGGGCGTCGTGGTGGTCGGCGGCCCGCAGACCGTCGCCGACGAGCTGGAGCGCTGGGTGCGCGAGGCCGACGTCGACGGCTTCAACCTGGCGTACGCCACGACCCCGGGCACCTTCGAGGACGTCGTGGAGCACGTCGTCCCCGAGCTGCGCCGCCGCGGGCTGGTGCCCACCCAGGAGGAGCGCGACGCGCTGCCGGCGGACCTCACGCTGCGCGAGGCGGTCCTCGGCGTCGGTCACCGGCGCATCGCCGAGGACCACCCGGCGGCCGCGCACCGCCGCGCCCTGCACGCGAAGGCCGCGGCCCGCGCCGCTGCCGAGACCCCCGTCCCCGTCACCGAGGAGGTCGCTCGATGAGCACCGACTGGACCCTCGCCGCTCGCGACGCCGCCGCGAAGCTCGCCGTCGACGCCCTGGAGCGCGACCGCGCCAACGCCGAGCCCCTCGCCGAGGCGCAGCTGCTGCGCGAGCACGGCCTGCCGGGCCTGCTGCTGCCCGCCCGGGTGGGCGGCGGGGGCGGCACCTGGGCCGACGCGCTGCGCGCCGTCCGCGAGGTGGCCGTGGCCGACGGGTCGATCGCCCAGCTGCTCGGCTACCACTACGTCAACCAGGCCAACCTGGAGTGGGTCTCCGACGCCGCCACCCGCGAGCGCTGGCAGCGGCGCGCGGGCTCCGGGCAGTGGCTGTGGGGCGACGCGGTGAACCCCGTCGACCCGGACCTCACCCTGGCTCCCCGCGGTGACGGGGGCTACCGGCTCAGCGGCCGCAAGAACTTCGCCACCGGCGCGAGCAGCGGTGACGCCGTCGTCGTCTCGGGTCTCGACAGCGAGACCGGGCGCTCGGTGCTCGTCGTCGTCGAGCGCGGTGCAGCGGGCGTGCAGCCCGGGGGCGACTGGGACAACCTCGGCCAGCGCCTCTCGGCCTCGGGCAGCGTCACGTTCACCGACGTGGAGGTGCCCGCCGAGAACGTGCTCGGGTTCCTCGACGGCGAGGCCGCCACCCCGCGCGCCTCGCT
>JAKONK010000286.1 GCA_022701985.1 Actinomycetales bacterium | reverse complement strand
CGCAGGTGGGCGAGCAGGTCGTAGGTGTTGCCGCCGCCGATGAACAGCAGGTCGAACCCGCCCAGCTCCGCCTGGTCGTGTCCGTCGAGGGTGCTCCAGGTGACCACGTCGAGGCCGCTCTGGAACCCCTCGAGGGAGCCGCGCAGCCAGCCCTCCGCGCCGGGGAGCAGGTCGTCGCCGAGGGCGAACGGCCAGTAGAGGACGCGGGGGCGCCGGGCGAGCATCGGAGACCACAGGGCCGCCTCCTGCTGCGCGCTGCCACCGCCGCCGAGGTAGACCGCCATGGAGGGTGTGTACCGGCTGAGCGCTCAGCCGGCCATCGAGTTCGGCAGCACGGACCCGCTGCCGACGGCGCCGGATCTACCTACCCCTGCGGCAGCGCCACCGCGCAACCGCCGATCCAGACCTCCTCAGAGGCACAGCCCGTCAGGTCGGGACGGGGTACGGGAGGTCGCGGCGTGCACCGGGAGGCCGCGGTCGTCGGCTGGCGTCAGGCGGGACCGAGCGGCCGGGACGGCAGCGGGCTCGAGTACACGACGTTCGTGGTGATCGCGCCGAGGGTCGCGAGCTTGCCGGCGATGCGCTCCAGGTCGCGCATCGACCGCGCCAGCACCTTGAGGATGAAGCAGTCGTCCCCGGTGACGTGGTGGGCCTCGACGACCTCCGGCAGCACGGCGAGCAGGTCGTGGAAGGGCTTGTAGTTGCCCGTCGGGTAGGCCAGGCGCACGAAGGCCTGCACGGCGTAGCCCAGCGCCTCCGGGTCGACGGTCGCGGCGTAGCCGGTGATGACGCCGCCGTCAGTGAGCCGGCGGAGCCGTTCGGCAGTGGCGCTGGGAGACAGGTTCACCGCGCGGGCGAGGTCCGCGACGCTCATCCGCCCGTCGCGCTGCAGGGCCTCGACGACCCTCCGGTCGACGTCGTCCAGGACCACCCGGGGGTTCGACGGCATGACGCGGAAGTTACCGGCGGATCGACGGCGAGAGCGCCTGACCGCCGTCGTCCTCCCCTGTTCGACGAGCGGCCGGTGGCGTTCGATCGTGGTCATGACCACCACCTCCGCCGTCGACTTCTTCGCCGCACGGCTCGCGCACCAGACGGACCCCGCCGACCTCGCGCGCATGCGGGCCACCGGGAGCGCCCCGCTCGTCGTCGACGTCCGCTCCGAGGCGGGGTGGGCCCAGGGGCGCATCCCCGGCGCGGTGCACCTGCCGCTGGCCGACCTCGCGGACCGCATCCGCGAGCACGCCCCCTCGCTCGAGGCGGAGGTGGTCGTCTACTGCTGGGGACCGGGGTGCAACGGCAGCACGAAGGCGGGGCTGGTGCTCGCGACCGCTGGGTACAGCCGGGTCAGAGAGCTGGTCGGCGGGTTCGAGTACTGGGCCCGTGAGGGGTTCGCCGTCGCCGACGACAGCGGGCGCACCCGCGGCGCGCCCGACCGGCTCACTGCGCCGGTGCGAGCCGGTCGCGCACAGAGCCCGCCGGGTGTCGGTCGTCGCGTTCCGTGAGGGGCTGATCACGGTCTTGACCTGCGGTGACGGCGTCACCGGACTGTCGGTGGTGGCCTCTAGCGTCATCGTCATGACCTCGAGCGCACCTCCGCGGTGGGCCCTCGGCGACCCCGCCGAGGAGCCCGCCGGGGAGGTGCACCGCTACAGCGCGGCGTGGTGGGCCCGGGCCCTGCGCGATGACCCGCTGACGGGGTCATCGGTCGAGAGCCGCCGCATCCGCCCCGCCGTCGCGACCGTGCTGGACGAGCCCGCCGGTCCGTCGCTGATCGCCGCCGTCGACGCCCTGCACGCCGCCCTCGGCGCGTCGTCGTCCGAGCTCGACCTCACGAGCAGGGAGTGGACGGAGGTCACCGCCGCGGTGGAGCGGGCCACCTGCTACCTGTTCTCGGTCAAGCTGGAGTCGGTGGCCCGGCTGGACGCCGCCAAGCTGTCCGAGCAGCCCTCCCGGGCCCTCGCCAGGGACTCCCGCCGACCGGCCTCTGACGAGCTGGCCCCGGTGCTGCGCGTCGCTGGTCGCACCGCCACGCACCTGGTCGGGCTGGCCCGCCAGCTCGCCGGGCTGCCGGCGGCGGAGGAGGCGCTGACCCGGGGTCTGATGACCCCCGCGCAGCTGGAGGCGCTCGCCGACGTGTGCCGACGCCTCCCCGAGGGCCCCGCCGGTGACGAGGCGCGCAGCTGCGTCGAGGCGAAGGCCGTGGAGGCGGCGGCGACGCTGAGCCGGGCCCGTCTGGCGGACGCGCTCGAGGAGGCCGCCCTGGCGGCCGACCCGGGGTTCGCCGCGCGCTCGATGGCCGCCGGCATCCAGGAGCGAGACGTCTTCCTGCGCCGCTCGCGCAGGGCGGGCTGCCGGCAGGTGGTCGCCGAGCTGGAGGCGGCGGACGCGGCACGGGTGTGGCAGGTGATCCAGCAGGTGGCTGCCAGCGCCCAGGACGAGGGCGCAGGCAGCGATCAGCGCACCCTGGCGCAGGTGCGCGCCGACGTCCTGGTGAGTCTCGTGGTGGGTGACTCCTCCCCGATGCCCGAGACGATCGCCGCAGCACTGGACGAGGGCCTGGGCGGCGAGGCGCCCGACACCCGCGCCCCGGTGCACATCCCCACCCCCGAGGAGCGAGCACGGCTGTCGGAGATCCACATCGTGGTCCTCGCCGACGACCTCGCCGACGACGACCCCGACGACGACCCCGACGACGGACCGGACGACGGGTCGCTGGGCGACAGCGGTGTCGAGGGTCCTCCGTCGGGTCGACCACGGCGGCGCTCCCCCAGCACGCCACCCGTGCCTGCGCCCCGGCGCGGCTCCTCCGGTCCTCGGACCGGCGCCGGGCGACTGGCCGCCGCCCGCCGCGACCGCTCCGCCCGCCGGGCCCTGGCCGGGCACGGACCCTTCGGCCACGTCCCCGGGATCGGACGCCTCTCGCCGGAGGTCACTCGCGCCGCCGTCCGCACTGCCCGCTGGCGGCGCCTCGTGGCCGACCCGGGCACGGGGGTGCTGACGCACCGCTCCCGCTGGACCCTGCCCCCACCCCCGACAGCCACGGCAACACCTGCGCACCTGGCTCTCCTGCTCGAGCAGGTCGCCGCTCCTGACCCGTCAGACCCGGCGACCCGCATCGAGGTCTCCTACCGACCCTCGACGCTGCTGGCTGCCCACGTGCGCGCCCGCGACGGGGGCTGCATCTCCCCGGTCTGCCACCACGCCGCCCGCGGCGGGGCCACCCAGCTCGACCACACCACCGCGTGGGGGCCGTCGACACCCACCCGGCTGCGCGGAGGGCTGACCGAGGCGGGCAACCTGGGCTGCGTCTGCCAGCGCTGGCACACCGCCAAGACCCACGGGGGCTGGGACCTGGACCAGCCCTCCCCGGGCAGCTTCGTGTGGACCTCCCCGACGGGGCGGGTCTACCAGCGCCGCGCCACCCCGCTCCTGCCGGACCTGGCGGACGTGCTCGGCTGAACCACCGCCTCGCACGTCCGCCGCGCCACCCGCTGGACGAGCGCAGCCAGGTGGTGGCGCCGTGACGAGCAGGCCGAGCGGGGGCGCGGTCCTCAGGGCCCCGTGAGGACGTCTCGCCAGGAGTGCTGGGGCTCGTAGCCGAGCAGCCGGCGGGCCTTGTCGATGCTGTAGAAGGTCTCGTGCTCGCCCATCTCGCGGCGCACCTCCACACCCTCGTAGAAGCGCTCGATGAGCTCCTGCGTGGTGGCGCCGACCGAGTGGTCGGCGTTGGCCACGTTGAACACCTCGTACCCGAGGCCGTCGACCTCCAGCGCGCGCAGCGTCATCTGGCCGAGGTCGCGGGTGTCGATGTACGCGAAGATGTTCCGCCGCCGCAGCGCCGGGTCGGCGAGGAAGGCGGGGAACGCCTCCGCGTACTCGTGCGGCTCGATGACGTTGTTGATCCGCAGTCCGTAGACGTCGGCGCCGGTGCGCGCGTGGAACGAGCGGGCGACCGCCTCGCCGGCGACCTTCGACATCGCGTAGGAGTCCTCCGGCACCACGGGGTGCTCCTCGTCGACGGGCACGTACAGCGGCTTGCGCTCGCCGTGGGCGAAGCAGATGCCGTACGTCGTCTCCGAGGAGGCGAAGACGACCTTGCGGATGCCGAGCCGGGTCGCGGCCTCGAGCACGTTGTAGGTCGAGGTGGTGTTCGTGGCGAAGGTGGTGGCGTCGGGGGCGAGGAACTCGCTGGGGATCGCGGCGTAGTGGACGACGGCGTCGTACGACGAGCCCGTGCCCGACGCGCGGGCGGGAGACTCGAGGTCCGCGCCCGTGGGGGTCGCTGCCATGGCCGAGTAGACCTGCCCGGCGTCGGTGAGGTCGACCCGCAGGTCCTTGACGTCGGGGTGGCGCAGCGGGGTGAGGTCGGCGTTGGTGACCTGGTGGCCCCGGGAGGCGAGGAACGGCGCCACGTGGTGCCCGGCCTTGCCGCTGCCGCCGGTGAAGAAGATGCGCATCCCCCGACCCAACCACCGCGCGGGCCGGGCGGCACCCGGCAGCGGTCCCCTCCCCCTCTGCGGCTCAGGCGCTCTCGCGCACCACGAGCTGGTGCACGGCGGTGAACCGCCGCGGGACGCCCCTGGCGCCGTTCCGGATGCGCTCGTCCAGCAGCGACACCGCGCTGTGCGCGACGGCGCGCGAGCCCGGGTCGACCGTGGTGAGCGGCGGGTGGGCGTAGGCCGACGCCCGCGTGTTGTCGAAGCCCACCACGGCCACGTCCCGGGGCACCCGGAGGCCGTGGTGGGCGAGCACGCTCAGCGCACCGATGGCCAGGTCGTCGGTGAAGGCGAAGACGGCGTCGAAGGGGGCGCCGGTGCTCAGCAGGTCCTCCGCGGCGCGCGCCCCGCTGCGGGCGTCCCAGCCGCGGACGTCGGCCACCAGCGCCGGGTCGACCGCGAGCCCGGCGGCACCCAGCGCGGCGCGGTACCCCCGCTCCCGCAGCACCCCGGCGGTGACCTGGGTGTCGGTGCTGTTGACGCCGATGACGGCGACGCGCCGGCGACCGGTCGACAGGAGGTGCTGCACGGCCGTCTCGGCCGCGGCGGCGTTGGCCAGGGTCACGTGGTCGACGGGTCCCTCGAGGGGGCGCTCACCGATGAGCACGACCGGACCGGGCACGGCCAGCGCACCCGAGTCCTCCGGGCGGAGGGCGAGCGGCTGGATGATCAGGCCCTCGGTGCCCCCCTGGCCGGCGCGCGCCAGCAGGCCCAGCTCGACGTCCCGCAGCCCGCAGGTCTGCCGCACGAGCACCTGCCAGCCGAGCTCGCCGGCCTCGCGGACGACGGCGTCGGCGAGCTGCCCCAGGTACTCCCCGCTCAGGTCCGGCACGGCGAGGGTGATGCAGCGCTCGTCGGCGTCGCGCTCGGCCCGGCGACCGCCGAGCACGGCGCGCCGCAGGAGGGAGGGCGTGGGCACGGGCCCATCCTGGCCCTCGTCGTTGCTCGTGCACACCGGTGCCGTCAGGAGCGGAGCGGGTCGGGCAGCCCCTCCGCACCGACGACGGTGAGGCTGGTGACGGCGCGGGTGAGGACGACGTACAGGCGCTGCAGCCCCCGGGGCTCCGCCGCGACGACGGCGGCGGGGTCGACGACCACGACGTGGTCGTACTCGAGCCCCTTGGCCAGCCCCGCCGGCACCACGACGAGGTGGTCCGACGGCGTCCCGCCGCTCCCGAGCACCCCCGGGTGCAGCCCCGCGCCCCGCAGGACGGCGGCCGTCGCCGCGACGTCGTCGTCGGCGCAGATCACGGCGGTGGAGCCCTCCTGGGCGGCCCGGTCGACCACGGCGGCGACCAGGTCGCCCGCCGGCCGCAGGCGCAGCGACCCCGGGGCGCGCCGCACCGCCCGTGGGGCGGGAAGGTCCGGGGCGACCGAGGGGAGCAGGCGCGCGGCGAAGTCGAGGACCTCGCCGGGCACCCGGTACCCGAGGGTCAGCGGACGGACGCCGGCTCCCGGGCGACCCAGGTGGGCCATGACCTCCGACCACCGCCCCAGGGTGCAGGGGTGGGTGGCCTGGCCCAGGTCGCCCAGCACCGTCAGCGACCCCGTCCCCAGGCGCCGCGCGATCGCCCGGCACTGCATGGCGGTCAGGTCCTGCGCCTCGTCGACGACGACGTGCTCGTGGCTCGGCTGCCGGGTGAGCATCCCCTCGACCTCGTCCAGCAGCACGACGTCCGCCGTCGTCCACGGCGCCCTGGCCCGCGAGCGCGGGGGCGCGGCCCAGCCGAGGAGGGCCTGCTCGGCTGGGTCGAGCACCCCGTCGGCGGCCCGCGCCAGCGCCGCGGGGTCGGTGAGCAGACCGGTGAGCAGGTCGACGGCGGTGCGCGAGGGCCACGCGGCGTCGAGCAGGGCGCGGACCTCGCGGCTGCGCGCGGCGCGGGCGGTCTCGGCGTCGGTGGGGGTGTGGCCGGCGGCCTCGGCCTGGCGGCGGGCGTCCTCGGCCACGGCGAGGGAGAGGCGGGTGCGGGCCGCGGTGTAGGAGACCTCGCGGCGCTCGGCCGGCGCGGCGACCTTGTCCCTCAGCGCCCGCACCGCGGCGGCGACCCGGCGCGCCGGCACGCGGTAGCGCCGTCCCGCCAGCACCAGGTGCACGTCGTCGGCGGGTTCCTGCACCCCTCCGAGCAGGGCGCGGGCGAGCACCTGGGCCATGCGCGCGTCGCTCTTCACGGCCTCCGCGGCGGGGCTGTCGACGGCGCGCACCTGGACCTCGGGGCCGAGCTCGGCGACCGTGCGCTGGACGACGTCGACCTCCCCCAGCGCGGGGAGCACCTTCTCGACGTGCTCCAGGAAGGCGCGGTTCGGGCCGACGACGAGCACGCCGCCGCGACGCAGGCGCTCGGCGTGGGTGTAGAGCAGGTAGGCCGCGCGGTGCAGCCCGACGGCGGTCTTGCCGGTGCCGGGGGCGCCCTGGATGCAGACCGTCTCCTCCAGCGGGGCGCGGACGATGTGGTCCTGGTCGGGCTGGATGGTGGCGACGATGTCGCGCATCGGGCCGCTGCGGGGGCGCTCGATCTCCTGGACCAGGAGCGAGCCCGGTCCTCCCTGCCCTGCACGAGCGCCGTCGGCACCGCCGGCGCTCGCGGCGGTGAGGTCCTCGTCCTCGTAGCTGGTCAGCTCGCCCCCGGAGAAGCCGAAGCGCCGCCGGCCCAGCAGGCCCTGGGGGTCGGTGGCGCTGGCCTGGTAGTACGTGCGGCTCAGCGGCGCCCGCCAATCGATGACCTGCGGCTCCCCGTCGGCGTCCGCCACGTGGCGACGGCCGACGTGCAGCGCCCGCTCGGGCAGCTCGATGCGCCCGAAGAAGGGCGGGACGTCGGGCAGGTCCTCCAGGGCCCGCAGGCGCTCGGCGCGCTGGGCGCCCAGGCGCTCCGAGGCCCAGCCGTCGCCGCCGACGTCGACCAGAGCCTCGGCCAGACCCCGCATGTGGGACAGGCACTCGCCCACGTGGAGCAGGAACCGCCGCTCGGCCTGGAGGACGGGGTCGGCGACCGGGGTGGCGTCTGGGGTCGAGGGAGGCACGGTCTGAAGTGTCCCGCCCGCGCCCGCAGGGCGGCGCGACGCACGGCACCTGCCGTCTACGGTCAGCCGGTGCTGCACCTGCGCGTCATCGTCCCCCCTCACCTCAGCCGCGCCGTCGTGGAGGCCGTCGAGGACGACGTCGCGTGCAGCAACCTCGTCGTGCTGCCCGGGGCCGCCCGGCGTCCCGCGGGCGACCTGGTCCTGGTCGACGTCGCCCGCGAGGGAGCTGAGGAGGTCCTGCGGCGCCTGCGCGAGCTCGACGTGCCCCGCCACGGCTCCATCGCGATCGAGGACGTCGACCTGACCCTGTCGGAGTCGGCCGAGGAGGCCGAGCGCGCGGCGCCCGGGTACGGCAGCGACGCCCTGGTGTCCGAGGACCTCGCCGCCCGCACGCGGGAGGAGTCGACCCTGTCGGTCAGCTACCTCGTCTTCTTCGCCGTCGCCAGCGTCCTGGCGGGCCTCGCGGTGCTGACGGACTCCGCCGTCCTCGTCATCGGGGCGATGATCGTCGGTCCGGAGTACGGCGCCCTGGCCGGCGTCTGCGCCGCGGTGGTGCTGCGGCGCCCCCGACAGCTGCGGCGCAGCGCCGCGGCCCTCGCCGCCGGGTTCGCCGTGGGCGTCGTGGCCACCGCGGTCTCGACCTGGGTGCTGACGGGCCTCGGACTCGTCGATGCGGAGATGCTCACGCGCGACCGCCCGCAGACGGGCTTCATCTACAACCCCGACGCGCTGAGCCTCGTGGTCGCCCTCCTGGCGGGTGTGGCGGGGATGCTCGCGCTGACCTCGGCGAAGTCGGGGGCGGTGGTCGGGGTGCTCGTGTCCGTGACCACCATCCCCGCCGCCGCCAACGCGGCCGTCGCGGCGAGCTACGCGGCGACGGCCGCGACCCGCGCCGACCGGCTCGCGCTGCTCGACCAGGCCTGGACCTCGGTCGAGCAGCTGCTGCTCAACCTGGTCGGCATCCTCGTCGCGGGTGTCGCCACCCTGTGGGTGCAGCACCGCCTGTGGCGGCGTGCGGCCTCGCGGGGCCGCCGGGTCCAGGAGTCCGTGAGCGGTCGAGGGCGCGGCGGCTCAGGACGACCGGCGGGACGGGTCAGCTGAAGGCGGGCGGCGGTGCGCCGACCAGGCGGGCCCGCCGGCGGCGCGGGGTGAGGCGCACCGGGGGCAGGGGCGGCGCGGGGATCCTCTGCTCGGCGGTCCACCCCGGCACGGAGCCGAAGCGCTCGGCGCGGGCGTCGGGGTCCTCCCAGGCGGCGCGGGCGCGCTCGACGTCGTCGTGCGAGCGGCCGATGAAGTTCCAGAACATCACCAGGTCGTCGGTGGACGGCGTCCCGCCGAGCAGCAGCTGGCGGGCGCCGTCGACGTGGCGCAGCCGCACGCTCGACGCTCCCGGCGCGAGGTACCGCAGGGCCGGGTGGCCGCTGCCGGCGCCGCCCGCTCCGTCGACGTCGAGGCTCAGCAGGGCGTGCTCGTGGGCCGGGTCGACCGGGACCTCCACGTCGGCGCCCGGGTCGAGCACCACGTCCGCACCCACCAGCCCCGGGGCGACGCCCGCCGGCGAGGTGGCGGCCCCGGAGCCCTCCCCCAGCGACCCGACCAGCACCGTGGCCCGCGCACCCCCGGTGCGGCCGGTGACCTCCAGCACGGGGAGCTCGCGCTGCTGCTCGAAGCGCGGTGCGTCGTCGTCCTGCTCCGGGGGCAGCACCACCCACAGCTGCACGGCGTGCATCAGGGGCTCCTCCCCCAGCGAGTCCTCGCTGTGGCTGACACCGCGGCCGGCGGTCATGAGGTTCAGCTCGCCCGGCCGCACCACCACGTCGCTGCCGACGCTGTCGCGGTGGAGGATCTCGCCCACCAGGGGCCAGGTCACCGTCTGCAGGGCGGTGTGGGGGTGGGGCTGCACGCGCATGTCGACGCGCTGCGGCCCGATCCGGTCCAGGAAGCACCACGCACCGACCGTCGGGAGCTCGCGGTGGGGCAGCCACCGGGTGACGCTCATGCCGCGGACGCCGCCCAGCGGCACCTCGCGACCGTCCAGCAGCAGCTCGCCCTCGGCCATGCCGGTGAGTCTGCCCCAGCCCGCGGCGGCCAGACTCCTGCGCTGTGACCCACCCGACCCCAGCCCTGCTGCTGCGCCGGTGCCGCCTCGTGGCGGGCCGGCCGGGAGGACCCGACCTCGCCGACGTGCTCCTGGAGGGGGGTCGGGTGGCCTCGGTCCTCCCCGCCGGTGCGGCTGCACCCGTTCCCGCGGACCAGCTGGACCTGGAGGGCCGCTGGCTGCTCCCCGGGCTGTGGGACGAGCACGTGCACCTGGGCCAGTGGGCGCTGGTGCAGCGGCGCCTCGACGTCTCGGGCGCGACGAGCGCCGCGCACGCCGCGGACCTGGTCCGCGAGCGGGCCGAGGCCGAGGCGGGGTCCGGGGCCACCGGCGTGCTGGTCGGGTCGGGGTTCCGCGACGGGCTCTGGCCCGACGCCCCCTCGCCGGAGCTGCTCGACAGCGCCGTCGCCCGCGCCGGCGAGCGCCCGGTGGTGCTGGTCTCGGGAGACCTCCACTGCGCCTGGCTGTCGAGCGCCGCGGCCCGCGACGTCGCGGGCCCGCTGGGCGTGGTGCCGGACGCGACGGGGCTGGTGCGCGAGGAGGCCGCCTTCGCGGTCACGCGGTCGCTGGCGCAGCTGGACGACGGCGAGCTCGACGCGGCCGTCGCCGCCTCGCTGGGGCGGGCCGCCGGCCTCGGCGTGGTCGGCGTCGTCGACCTGGAGATGACCGACGCCCCCGGCGGCACGGCCGCGGTGTGGGCCCGGCGCGCCGGCGGGGGTGCCGCGGCGTCGGCGGGGCTGCGGGTGGAGGCCGGCACCTACCCCCAGCACCTCGACGCCGCCGCAGCCGCCGGCGTGCGGACCGGGCTGCCCCTCGGCGGCTCGACCGGCTCCCTGGTGGTCGGCGGTCCGCTCAAGGTCATCACCGACGGCTCGCTCGGCACCCGCACCGCGTGCTGCCTGGACGCCTACCCCGGCCGCACCGGACCGGGCAGCCACGGTGAGCTGGCCTGGCCCCTCGAGCAGCTCGTGCCGCTGCTGCGCCGCGGCCGCACCGCGGGTCTGTCCCCGGCGGTCCACGCCATCGGTGACGCCGCCGTGCGCGCCGCTCTGGACGCGCTCGAGGCGGTCGGGGGCGGGGGGCGCATCGAGCACGCCCAGCTCGTGGCCGACGACGACGTGCCGCGCTTCGCAGCGCTCGGGGTGACCGCGAGTGCGCAGCCCGCGCACCTCCTCGACGACCGCGAGACCGCCGAGGTGCACTGGCCCGGCCGCACCCACCGGGCGTTCCCCCTGCGCTCGCTCCTCGACGCGGGGGCCCGCCTCGCGCTGGGCTCCGACGCCCCCGTCGCGGCCCTGGACCCGTGGCTGGCGATGACCGCCGCCGTCGCCCGGAGCTGGCACCCCGAGCAGGCCCTCCGTCCGCTCGAGGCGCTGGCGGCCTCGACCCGGGGGCGGACCTCCGTCGAGGTGGGCGGGCTCGCCGACGTCGTCGCCGTCGACGACGAGCCGCTGGCGCTCCTGGCCGCCGGGCGCCGCCCCGGGGTCGCGCTGACCGTCGCGGCCGGCGGCGTCGTCCACACCGCCCTCTGACCGCCGTGCGGCGTGGCGCCGCGGGGAACGCTCGTGCCCGACCTACCGTGATCGTCACGGGCCACCACCGGGCGGCCGCACAGCACCGACCAGGGGGACTCGTGGCACGCGACCGTTCGATCGACCTCACGGTGTTCGCCGAGACCGCCCTGCAGGCGCGCTCGGGCGTCCCCGCCCCCCGCTACCCCTCCTGGACCGAGCTGGGCCTGCCCGAGGGCGAGCACCTCCTCGACCCCGAGCCGGCCACCGCGGTGGCCCCGGTCGCCGCCGAGCCCGTGGTCCGCCGCCGGGACCGCCGCGCCGCGATGGCCGCGGAGGCCACCGTCGTCGCCGCTCCTGCGGCCGCTGCACCCGCGGCCCCGGTCGTGGTCCCGCGCTTCGCCGCGCCGGCCCCCGCTGCCGCGCCCGTGCGACCGCAGCTGCACGACGACCGCTACGAGGACCAGTACGACGACGGGTACGACGACCAGTACGACGACCGCTACGACGACCGGTACGAGGACGGGGCGTACGACGACCGCGCGCCGCAGCGCAGCTCGGCCTGGACCTGGGTGCTCGTGGCGTTCGCCGTCCTGCTGGCCGGGGCGATCGGCTTCGTGCTCGGCTCGTCCACCAGCGGTCCCGCCGCCGGGACGGTCGGTGGTGCCGTCGGGGGCGTGACCTCCGTCGCCGACCAGGCGCAGCAGACCGCCGAGCAGCAGCTGTCGACCGCCGAGCAGGCACAGGCCGGGCTGGAGCAGGCCGCGGCGGCCGCCGAGCAGGCCCGCGAGACCGTGACCGGTGCCGCCCAGACCGCGCAGAGCGCCGCCTCCGCCGCCGCCTCGGCCCGTCCTTCCGCCGCCGCGCAGCCCTCCGCGGGCACGGACGAGCCCGCCACCGCCGATGCCGCGGGGATCCCGGCCCAGGACAGCGCGCCGACCCCGTCCGCCGCACCGGCCCCCGCCGCCGGCTCCGGGTCGGACTCCGGCTCGGGCTCCTCCGGCGGCAGCGGTGACGCCGCCGCTCCCGCCGCCGACGGCGGCATGTCCGCCGCGGGCTGAGCCACCTACAGCAGGAGGGCGCGCACCGCCTCGACGTCGTCGGCCTGGTCGGCGGTCTTGTCGGGGCGGTAGCGCAGCACCCGGGCGAACCGCAGCGCCACGCCGCCGGGGTAGCGGGTGCTGCGCTGGGCGCCGTCGACGGCGACCTCCACCACCAGCTCCGGCCGCAGCTCCAGCCCCCAGCGGTGCTCGGCGGTCGCGAGGCCGGGGAAGGTCTCCGTCTGCCACGCGAGCAGTGCGTCGGTCATCCCCTTGAACGTCTTGCCCACCACCAGCGGCGCCCCGCCGCCGGGGTCGCGCGCCGCGAGGTGGATGTTGGAGAGCGACCCCGTGCGCCGCCCGTAGCCCCACTCGGCGCCGACGACCAGCAGGTCGAGGGTGTGCACCGGCTTCACCTTGAGCCAGGCGCGGCCGCGGCGGCCGGCGGCGTAGGGCGCCGCGAGGTCCTTGACGACGACGCCCTCGTGGCCGTCGGCGAGCGCCCGCTCCAGCACGGCGGTGGCCTGGTCAGCGCTGGCTCCCCGGGCACCGGGCATCCGCAGCGGCGCGTGCTCGGGGGCTGCCAGCAGCCCGTCGAGGGCGACGAGGCGAGCAGCGAGGGGCTCGTCGAGCAGGTCGCGGCCGTCGAGGTGCAGCAGGTCGAAGAAGAACGGGGACAGCAGCACCTCCGAGCCCTCGTCGCTGCCGAAGCGGCTCATCGTGTCCTGGAACGGGCGGGGGCGGCCGTCGTCGTCCAGGGCGAGGGTCTCGCCGTCGAGCACCGCGGTCTCGCAGGGCAGCGCGAGCACCTGCGCGGCGACCTCGGGCAGCCCGCCGGTGACCTCGCGCAGCGTGCGCGTCCACACCCGGACCGGCACGTCCGCGCCCCGGTCGAGGTGCACCTGGATCCGTGCCCCGTCGAGCTTCGGCTCGACGACGACGTCGAGGGCGCGCTGCCCGGCGTCGGCGAGCACGTCCTCCAGGGTGCCGCCGGGGCTCGCCAGCATCGGGTGCACCGGCCGGCCGACCTCCAGGCGCACCGCCTCCAGCGCCTCCGCTCCACCGGTGAGCGCCGCGTGCGCGGTGGTGGGCAGGCTCCCGGACAGCATCGCCGCCCGCCGCACCAGCGCTGCCGGGGCGCCGGAGGCCCGCGCCACCGCGTCGAGCACCACGGCCTCCAGCGCGCCCTGGCGCAGCTCACCGGTGAGCAGGCGCACCAGGAAGGACCGCTCGTCCGCCGTCGCAGGTCCGAAGAGCTCGTCGAGCAGCGCGCCGCGACGGGCTGCGGCGCCGGCGCCGGAGGTGGTGGCGAGCCGGTCGAGGAGCGCGTCGACGGTGACGACGTCGAGCGGGAGGGCGCCGTCCGCCGCCGTCGCGCCCCGTGCGGGCTCGGCGTGGGCGCTCAGGGTGCGCCACCCGACGCCGACCTTGCGCTGGCGCGGCTCCCCCGCCAGCCAGCTCGCGACCACCGCGCACTCAGCGGGCTCGGCCCGGGCCAGCAGCGAAGCGACCACCTCGGTCTTGGTGGTCCGCGAGCGCGTGGCGCCCACCTCGCGCGACGCGTCGACGACCTCGCTGAGCAGCACCCGGCGATCGTCGCAGGGCGGTGCGCTGAACGGCTGACGCGCTGCTGCGACCGGGTGGGTGCGACGACCCCGCGCTCAACCGGGTCGGGGGCCTCCCCGATGCCCGGTGCGAGATCGACCCGACCCCCGGGCCGGCCCTGCCTGAAGGACGTCATCCATGACCTCCACCTCCGCCTCCGCCGCGGTGCGCACCGCCACCGTGCCGCACCAGCGCCGCGACCTGAGCGGCTTCGACTTCGTCGCCCTCGACGTCGAGACCTGGAACAACCGGGCGGGCTCGGTCTGCGCGGTCGGCGTGGCCGTGGTCCGCGGCGGTGCCGTCGTCGACGAGTACTCGGCGCTGTGCCGCCCCGACGGCGCGTTCGGCGAGGCCGACTACCGCCACATGGCGGCGAACAAGCTGCAGCTCGGCGACCTGTACCACGCGCAGTCCTTCGCCGACCTCTACGAGACGGTCAGCGCCTTCGTGGGCGACCTGCCCGTGGTGGCCCACGACGCCGAGGCCGACGCCGCGAACCTGGCGCGGGCCTGCGAGGTCGCCGAGGTCGCCGCCCCGTCGTGGGAGTGGCACTGCACCGAGACGATCGCCCGGGAGGTGCTGGGCCTGCACAGCTCGGCGCTGCCCGACGTCGCCGCGGCCCTCGGCCTGCCGCGCTTCACCCTCCACGAGGCCGGTGCCGACGCCCGCGCCACCGCGGGCGTGCTGCTGGGCCTGGCCGCGAGGGCCGGCGCCGTCCGCCTGGGGCACCTGCCCCGCTGACCACCACCGTGATCATGGGATCCACGCACGTCCCACCGTGCGCGGATCCCATGATCACGGTCGGGGTGGGGACCAGCCGAGCAGCGGTCCCAGCCGCTCGGCGACGTCGGCGAGGAGCTGCTCGTAGTCCTGGCGCTCGAAGCTGAAGGGCAGCGCGAAGACGGCCTCGCGCACCTCGCGGAACCCGGCGTGCTCCCACAGCTGCTCGGCGATCTCCTCGCTGGTGCCGACGAGGTCCTTCGCGAACAGCAGGCGCCCCGGACCCACCGGAGCCGCGGTGCGCCCGTCGCGCGCCGCCGCGTACTCCCGGTACCGCGCTGCCTGAGCGGGGGTGGCCGAGTCGGTCGGGATGACCACCAGACCCTGCGAGGCGCGCGCCCCCTCGCCGTCGGGGTGCACCGCGCGGAAGGCCCGCACCTGCTCGGCCTGGATCGCGGCGAAGTCCCAGCCGCCCAGCGGCTCGTCAGCGGGCGCCCGCACCACCGACGAGGTCAGCAGGTTCAGCCCCTGCTCCCCCGCCCACTGCGCCGAGGCGAGGCTGCCCGCACCGCACCAGGTCCGCGCCGCGAGCGTCGGGACGTGGGGCTGCACGCGCGACGAGAACACCTCGCTGCCCTGCACCCCGGCCGTTCCCGCCGCCGCCCCGCGCAGCAGGGCGAGGAGCCGCTCGCCGCGGCGGTGGCTGAAGTCCTCCAGCTCGGCGGTGTCGGGGTAGAGCGACTCCCACACGTCGTCGTACCGCATCGGGGTGCCCGTGGAGAAGCCCGGGGCCAGCCGGCCGCGGGACAGGACGTCGACCGTGGCCCAGTCCTCGGCGACGCGCAGCGGGTTCTCGAAGCCCAGCGGCGTGACCGCCGTGCCCAGCTCGATGCGGGTCGTGCGCTGCGTGGCGGCGGCGAGCACGGCGACCGGGGAGGAGATGCCGGGCTGCAGGTGGCGGTGGCGCAGCCAGGCGGAGTCGTACCCGAGCCGCTCGCCCAGCTCGATGATGCTGAGGACCTCCTCGTGCCCGGGGCCGGGGTCGTCCTCGGCGAAGGTCCCGATGGTGAGGAAGCCGAGCCGCTCGAGCGGCTCTCCCTGGGCTGGCACCCGCTCACGCTAGCCGGGTGGCCGCGAGCAGGGGCCGCACGAGCGGGTGCTGGCCCCGCCCCGCCCCGAGCGGCGGGCCGGTGAGCACGAGGCGGCGGCGCAGCTCGGGCTCCAGCGGCACCAGGCGCGCCCCGCGCGGCACCAGCGGCGCCGCGAGCTCGGGGACGACGGCGACGCCGTCACCCCGCGCGACCATCGCCAGCAGCGACGGCAGCCCCGCCACCTCCGCGACCGGGCGGAACGGCAGGCCCGTCGAGCGGTGCAGCGCGCGCAGCTGCACCTGGCACCCGCCGCCGCTGGAGAGGAGGCGCTCGGCCACCAGCTCCTCCAGGTGCACCGAGGCGCGCGCCGCCAGCGGGTGGACGGCGGGGACGACGGCGCGCAGCAGGTCGCCCTCGAGGTGCACGGCGCCCGGGCCGAGGTCGCGGTCGTCCGGGTCGACGAGCACCGCGACGTCGGCGAGCCCGGCGTCGAGCCAGTCGGGCAGCTCCGGGTCGTCACCCTCGACGACCTCGACGGTGACGGCGGGCAGCGCCGCGGCCCAGGCCTCGAGCAGGCGCGGCACGAGTCCCGCCCGCACCGACGGGACCACGGCCAGCCGCACGGTGCCGTGCGGCGCGCCGCGGTGCTCGGCAGCGGCGGCGACCACGGCGTCCAGCGAGCCCAGGGCCGCCAGCGCGTGCGGCAGCACCGCGGAGCCCAGGGCGGTCAGGTGACCGGAGCGGCGGTCGAGCACCGGCCCACCGACCTCGCCCTCCAGCGCCTTGACCGCTCCGGAGACCGCGGGCTGGGAGACGCGCAGGGCGTCGGCCGCCGCGGAGAACGAGCCGTGCCGCTCGACGGCCACGAGGGCGCGGAGCTGGGCCGCCGTCAGTGCCATAGGAAGATCTTATGGGAGCACCGGCGCGGTTCTTGGCGCCCTGGCGCACCCGGGAGGCAGGCTCGGTGCCGTGCCCAGCACCACCGCCTCCTCCACCCCTTCCACCGCGACCACCGGGCCCCGCGCGGGGGTCGTCGCGGCGTACGCGGCGCTCGCCCTCGTCTGGGGCAGCAGCTTCCTGCTCATCAAGGTGGCCCTGACGGGCTTCGGCGTCACGCAGGTGGCGGTCGGGCGCATCGTGCTGGGGGCGCTGACCCTCGTGGTGCTCATGGCGCTCACCCGCACGGCGTGGCCCCGCGAGCGGAGGCTGGTCGGCCACCTCGCCGTCGTCGGCGTCCTGCTCTGCCTCGCACCGTTCCTGCTCTTCTCCTGGGCCGGGCAGCACCTGCCGTCGGGCCTCTCGGCGATCCTCAACGCCACGACGCCGATCTGGACGGCGCTCGCCGTCACCGCTGCGGTGCGCAGCGAGCGCCTCACCCGCGGGCAGGTGGCCGGGGTGGGGCTGGGCGTCGTGGGCGTGGCCGTCGTCATGGGGCTGTGGCGGGTGGTCGGCGACGCCGCGTTCGCGAGCTCCCTGCCGGCGCAGGCCGCGTGCCTGGGGGCGACGGCCTGCTACGGCACCGGGTTCGCGTGGATGCGGCGGTTCGTCACCGGGCGCCACGCGCACGGACCGCTGGCCGTCGCGACGGGGCAGGTCGGCAGCGCCGCGGTGCTGGGCC
>JAKONK010000284.1 GCA_022701985.1 Actinomycetales bacterium | reverse complement strand
CAGGGGGTCGTGCGCCCCGACGTGCACGGGGACGTCGGGCAGCCCCAGGAGCGCGAGCAGGTCGAGGGTGTTGCGGGCGCCGACCTCGGCCGAGCAGTTGCCGCTGACGCTGCCGACGCCCACCAGCTCCACGCTCGGCGACGCCGCCAGGTAGCCGAGGGTCAGCGCGTCGTCGACGCCGGTGTCGCAGTCCAGGAAGAGCGGGGTGCGGGCGGTGTTCTCGGGCGCGGCGGTCTCGGGCACGGGGCCAGCATCGCTCACGGCGCTCCGGTCAGGTCGAGCGCCAGTGCCGGTCCGTCGACCTGGGCGACGAGCCACCGGTCACCGGACCAGACCACCGCCACGTCCTCGGCAGCCCTCCCTCCGGCGACGTCGACGCCGCCGTCGGGCGCCTCGACCGACGACGCCGCCACCGCGACCTCCACGTGCACGAGAGCGGTGGTGGGCGTGGCCTCGACGACCTGCGCGCTGACCACGGCCGCGGAGGTGCCGCTGTAGCGCCAGCCGGCGGCGTCGACCCACCGGATGCTGTCAGCGGCACGGGCGCAGTAGGCGCAGCCCGGGCCCGAGAGCGCCTCCAGAGGTCCCGGGTCGTTGCCGGCGAAGCTGCGGGAGTAGGCGTCGACCCAGGCGCGGGCAGCGGCCTCGGCACCCGCGTCGTCGCGGGTGCTGGGGCCCTGGGGCGCCGCGCCCTGCGGCTCGGCGCCCTGCGGCGGGAGGTGCACGGTCGCGGCGCCGCCGTCCGGGAAGGTCACGCGGGAGGTGGTCGAGCCGTCGGCCGCCTGACCAGACGACGCGGCGGCGTCGCGGTCGGCGGGCCACGCGCCCAGCCCACGGGCCACCCCGCCCACGAGGGCCAGCCCCGCGACCACGCTCACGACGACGGCCAGCAGCCCGCCGACTCCGACGCCGGTCCACATCAGCACCTTGGTGACCACCTGCTGGACGGTAGGGCGGCGGGGCTCCCCCGCGCCGGCGTCGCCGCCCGGCCTGTGGACGACGGCACCGGCCCCCTCGGCTGGCCTCCGGTCTCCTCCGGCAGCGGCATAGCCTTGACCCGGTGAGCGCCCCCACCACCCCCGCCCCGGCTGGTGCCGCCTACGACGCCGCCGCCGTCCGCGCCGAGTTCCCGCTGCTGTCCGGCGGCGCGCAGCTGCCCGACGGCGCGCCGCTGGTGTACCTCGACTCCGCCGCCACCAGCCAGCGCCCCCGCGCCGTGCTCGACGCCGAGCGGAGCTTCCTGGAGACCACCAACTCCGCCGTCCACCGCGGAGCGCACTCGCTGGCCGCCGAGGCGACCGAGCTGTTCGAGGGGGCCCGCGAGACCGTGGCCGCCTTCGTGGGCGCCGGCCCCGAGCAGCTGGTGTGGACCTCCGGGGCGACCGCGGGCCTCAACCTCGTGGCCTACTCCCTCGGCAACGCCGCCGCGGGACGCGCGGTGCCCGGCCACGAGGACGCCGTCCGCCAGTGGGCTCCGGGCCCGGGCGACGAGATCGTCGTCACCGAGGCCGAGCACCACGCCAACCTCGTGCCGTGGCAGGAGCTCGCCGCGAGGACGGGAGCGCGGCTGCGCGCCGTCCCCGTGCACGACGACGGCGTGCTGGACCTCGACGCGGCTGCCGCGATCATCGGTGAGCGCACCAGGGTCGTCGCCTTCTCCCACGTCTCGAACGTGCTCGGCGTGGTCAACCCCGTCGAGCGGCTCGTCGCGATGACCCGCGAGGCCACGGGCGGGCGGGCCCTCACGGTGCTCGACGCCTGCCAGTCGGCGCCGCACCTGGCGCTCGACCTCCCGGCGCTCGGCGTCGACGTCGCCGTCTTCTCCGGGCACAAGGTGCTCGGCCCGAACGGCATCGGCTGCCTCTACGGCCGCACCGAGGTGCTGGAGGCGCTGCCCCCGTTCCTGCTGGGCGGGTCGATGGTCACCACGGTGACGCTCGAGGCCACCGAGTTCCTCCCGCCGCCGCAGCGCTTCGAGGCCGGCACGCAGCCGGTGTCGCAGGCCGTCGCCCTGGCGGCCGCCATCGACTTCCTGCGCGGGGTCGAGGAGCGCTTCGGCGCGGGCGCCGTCGCCGAGCACGAGCGCCGCCTGGAGCAGCGCCTGCGCCACGGGCTGCGCGAGGTGCCCGGGGTCCGGCTCCTCGGTGACAGCGACCGCTCCGAGCGGGTGGCGCTGCAGGCCTTCGACGTCGAGGGGGTGCACGCCCACGACGTCGGCCAGCTGCTCGACGCGCGCGGCGTCGCCGTGAGGGTGGGGCACCACTGCGCCCAGCCGCTGCACCGCCGCTTCGGCGTCACCGCCAGCGTCCGCGCGAGCGCTGCGCTCTACACGACCGAGGACGACGTCGACGTCTTCCTCGACGCGCTGTCGGGCGTCCGCGCCTACTTCGGGGTGGGGCGCTGATGGCCGCGGCCCGGGGGCTCGACGCGCTCTACCAGGAGATCGTGCTCGACCACGCCAAGCGCCGGGTCGGGTTCACGTCCCTGGCCGACCACCCCGAGCAGCCCGCCGCGAGCGAGCGCTCGGCGACGTCGCACCAGCGCAACCCCGTCTGCGGTGACGAGATCACCCTGCGCGCCGTCGTCGCCGACGGACCCGAGGGCCCGGTGCTGCGGGACGTCGCGTGGGAGGGCGCCGGCTGCTCCATCTCGCAGTCGTCGGCGTCGATGCTCAGCGAGCTCGTCCGGGGGGTGCCCCTCGAGCAGACCGACCGCCTCGTGGCGGGCTTCCGGGAGGCGATGCGCTCGCGCGGGGCCCTCGCGCTCGACGAGGAGGAGTACGGCGACGCCGCTGCGCTGTCGGGGGTCTCGAAGTTCACCGCCAGGGTGAAGTGCGCGATGCTCGCGTGGGTGGCGCTGGAGGACGCCGTCCGCCGCGCCTGACGACTACAGCCCCAGGACCCCGCGCAGCAGCGCGGGGGCGACGTCGCAGCACATCGCCAGGTCGAAGCCGACCAGCGGCGCGACGGCGATGGCGGTCATGACGGTGCGTCTCACCCCGGAAGGGTGCCGCTGCCTGCTCGTCCGTGCTCACCCTGCGGCGTGCTGCTCTCCGGACGGAGCAGCGCCAGCCGCTCCGCTCGGGCGGCACGGTCACTCACCGTCGTCGCTCCATCATCCGCTCCAGGGCGTCGACCGCCGCGGCCGGGTCCTCGTGCTCCCAGATCCTCACCGGCAGCCACCCCGCGGCGAGCAGCTCGGCATCGTTGCGGCGGTCGCGCTCCACGACGCTCGCCAGCTTCACCTCCCACCACGTGCGGTTGGCCTTCGGCACGTGGAGGTGCTGGGGGCAGGAGTGCCAGAAGCAGCCGTCGACGTAGACGGCGACCCGCGCTCCGCGCAGCACGACGTCGGCGCGGCGGCGCCTGCTGGTGCCGGCCGGTGTGGCGTCGACCAGGTAGCGGTGCCCCCGGCGCCAGAGCTCCTTCCGGACGGCGAGCTCCGGTGCGGTGTCACGACGGCGGTTGGCCCGCATCGTGCGCGCTGCCGCGGGAGACGACGGCGGCGGTGCCGGAGGCACGACGATCGGCCGGGTCGCCTCCAGGGGTGTCGCCACGCCAGCACCCTGGCGCCGACCACCGACACCCGGTCCGCACGGGCCGGGGCAGGTGGCCGGGCACCCAGAGGCCTCAGGGGGCGGGCGTCCCCGACAGGCGGGCGCGGACGCGGTCGAGCTCGGCCTGGCTCATCAGCCCGTCGGCGCAGAGCTCGGCGAACCGGCTCAGGTAGGGAGAGTCAGCAGGGCTCACGAGCAGCGGATCGGCCTCGACGGGGGCCGGTCCGGCGACGGGCTCGGCGTGCTGCTCGGGGTGCTGCTCGGGGTGCTGCTCGGCGTGCGCGTCGTCCCGGACGAAGGCCTCGGTGCTCCACGGCTGCGCCGCGAACGGTCCGGGGGCCGGGTCGCCGGGAGCGAAGGCACCGGTGGTGTGGTCCTCGAGGAACGAGGGCTCGTCAGCGGTGGCCGCCCACGACGTCGCCTCGGCGAACGGGGGGACCAGCGGCTCCGGCTCGACGTCGACCGCAGCAGCGGGAGCAGCGACGGGGTCAGCCGCAGGAGCGGCCACGACGGCGGTCGGGACGGCGGTCGGGGCAGCGGCCACGACAGCGGTCGGGACGGCGGTCGGGACCGTCGCAGCACGGTTGCCCGCCGAGCGGCGGGTGCGGCTCGCGGGCTCGGCGCGGTGCCGGCCGCGCTCTCGCGCCGGCGCGGGTGCCGCCGCCGCAGGAGCGTCCGGGGCCTGCGCGGCGGTGGAGCCCGCTGCCCCGAGCGCCACCAGGCGGCGACGCGCCACGAGGTAGGCGGGCAGCGCCACGAACCACA
>JAKONK010000262.1 GCA_022701985.1 Actinomycetales bacterium | reverse complement strand
GCCCGGTGTCAGCGGGGAGCCCCTGGCCTCCTGAGGGAGGTCGGCGGCGACCACGGGGCCAGCGCCCGCGCCACCTCCGCCACCCACCGCTGCGGCGTGAACTGCTCGGCGCGCTCGCGCCGGTCCGTCGCCGTGGCGGCGAGCCGCTCGGGCTGCTCGGCGTGGGCCACCACGGCGGCGGCGAGGGCCTCGACGTCGTCGACCCTCACGAGGGAGCCGAGCGCACCGCCCTCGAGCAGCTCGCGGGGGCCTGAGCGGCAGTCGGTGGCCACCACGGGGGTGCCGTGGGCCATCGCCTCGAGCAGCACGAAGCTGCCCATGCCCTCGTAGCGCGAGGAGAGCACGAACAGCGACGCGGTGGCGAGGGCGCGCTGCAGCTGGTCGGAGAAGCCCGGCAGGTGCACCGCGCCGCGCAGGCCGAGCTCGTCGACGAGCGCCTCCAGCGCGTCGCGGTCGTCGCCCTCGCCGATGACGAGCAGGACGTGCCGCCGGACGTCGGCGGAGCGCTCCCGCGCCAGCGCCCAGGCGCGCAGCAGCACGTCGAAGCCCTTGGACGTCGACAGGCGGCCCGCGGCCACGGCGAAGGGCCGGTCGCCGACGAGGTCCGCCAGCGGCGGGGCCAGGGGGAGCGCACCGGCGCGGCGGACCGCGTCGACGTCGACGCCCACCGGGACCACCACCGCGCGCGACTCCGGCAGCCCGGCGGCGAGCAGCTGCTCCACCAGGCCCGCCGAGACGCAGAGCGCGAGGTCGGTGCGGGCGTGCACCCACCGCGTCAGGCCGTGCAGGCGCGGCGGGACCCACTCGTCGAGCGCCCGCTGCAGCTGGCTCTGGACGATCACGGCGAACGGGCGCCGCGCCAGCCGCGCGGCGAGCCACCCGGCGAGCAGGCCGTAGCCGATCTCGCTGCCCGAGAGCACGACGTCGCTGCGCCGGGCCTCGCGGACGAGGCGCAGCAGCGACGGCAGCAGGGCGCGGCGCAGCTGCACCGGGCGCGAGGTCCCGTGGACCACCTCGACCGAGGGGTCGACCTCCAGCAGCGGCTTGCCCGACGTCGAGCGCTGGAGCACGAACATCCGCGCGCGCACCCCGGCTCCCGGCAGGCGCCGGGCCACCTCGTGGCTGACCCTCAGGCCGCCGCTCTCCTCGAGGTGCGCCTCGACGAGCAGCACCCCCCTCCGCCGGCCGGTCACCGGGCGAGCGCCGGGATCCACGACCGGGCGGCACCCCGGTAGACCTGCTCGAGCACGGCGTCCTCCAGGGCCAGGCCGCTGACCGCCCACCGGCCCTGGGGGGGCACGGGAGCCGTCGAGTACGGGAAGTGCTCGTCGGAGGTCTCCAGGAGGCGGAACCACGTCCGCACCTCCGCCTCGTCGAAGCCGAAGGAGTCGCTGCCCCACAGCACCCGGCCGGCGTGGCGGCGCAGCAGGTCGGCGGCGGCGCGGGGCTGGCGGCCGAGCTCGGCGGCGCGCCCGGACAGGTCGACGGCCAGGTTGGGGTGCGCGTCCAGCAGGGCGCCCACGGCGGCGAGGTCCTCGGCGCTGGAGGCCACGTGCGCCCCGACGAAGCGCGTGCCCGGGTGGGCGGCCACGAGGGAGGCGAACGACCGCAGCAGCACGTCGTGCGCGGGCACGCCCCGTCCGTGGAGCGCCCAGTCCGGGTGGGCCAGCAGCTCCTCGAGGCGCTCGTTGTGCCGGTCGACCGGGGCGAAGAACGCGAGCGGGTCGGCGACGTGCACGAGGGCGGGGAGGCCGAGCTCGCCGGCGCGCCGCCACAGCGGCGCCAGGCGCTCGTCGTCGGGCAGCACGAGCCGGCCCGCGCCGTCGCGGACCCGCAGGCCCAGGTCCTTCCAGACCTTCAGGCCCGCGGCGCCCGCGGCGGCGCCGGCCTCGAGCTGGGCGACCAGGGCGGGCACCCCGCGGCCGTCGGACAGGGCCGCCCAGTCGACGTGGCAGAACGTGGCGAACCTGCCGGGGTGGGCGCGGTCGTAGCGGTCCAGGTTGGCCTCGAGCTCGGCGCCCCACCGGCCGTCGAGGTTGACCACGGCCTCGACCCCGGTGGCGTCCATGGTGCCGAGCAGCGCCCGCACGTCGGGGGCCATCCAGGCGGCGCCGTCGTTCAGCCAGGTGCCCAGGTGGTTGTGCGCGTCGACGGCGGAGACCGCCGCCCGCTGGGGGTGGTGCTCGGGCAGGCGCAGCGCGCTGCGCGGGGCGTACCGGTCGAGGGGGACGGCGGCCAGGCGTGCGCGGGCGCGCAGGGACGCCGCGGTGCGCAGGGCCCGGCCGCCCCCGCGGCGCACGAGGCGGCGCAGGGGACCGGGCGGGGGAGCGGCGGCGCCGCTCTCGTCGGACGGGCCTCGGGCGGCGTGCATCGAGGTCGAAACTACCCACAGCGACCGGCCGTGGCGCACGCGCCGCGGCGCTGGTGCGTGCAGACGGGTGGACGGCGCGCGCGGCTCCCCCCTGACGGGTGACGCGGCGGCCGTCCCGGCCCCCCGGTGCTGGCCGGGGCGGGTGTCGGCCGGGCGACCTACCCTTGGTCCTCGTGCCGCTGACCGGGATCGTCTCCGCCCTGCTGCCCGACCGCGGGTTCGACCGCGCCCTCGCCCGCGCGCGCGCGGGCGACACCCCCCTCCTCGACGTCGCC
>JAKONK010000254.1 GCA_022701985.1 Actinomycetales bacterium | reverse complement strand
GCGACCGTGCCCGAGCTCAAGGAGCGCGGCCGGTTCGTGCAGATCACGTCGGCGGGGCTCAAGGAGAGCCACCCGCACGACGTCCAGATGGTCCTCGAGGCCCCCAACTACAGCGGTCGCTGACCGGCCGAGCAGGAGCGCACATGAGCTACGAGGTCGAGATCGGGCGCGGCAAGCGCGGCCGGCGCGCGTACAGCCTGGACGACATCGCCGTCGTCCCCAGCCGCCGCACCCGCGACCCCGAGCTGGTGAGCGTGTCGTGGCAGATCGACGCTTACCAGTTCGAGGTGCCGGTCATCTCGGCGCCGATGGACTCGGTGGTCTCGCCCGAGACCGCCGTCGCCATCGGGCGCCTGGGCGGCCTCGGGGTGCTCGACCTGGAGGGCCTGTGGACCCGCCACGAGGACCCCGAGCCCATCCTCGACGAGATCTCCGAGCTGCGCGGCGGCACCCGCGCCGAGGTGGCCGAGGCCACCCGCCGCCTCCAGCGGGCCTACAGCGCCCCGATCGACCCCGAGCTGGTGGCCCAGCGCCTCAAGCAGGTGCGCGACGCGGGCGTCGTCGTGGCCGGGGCCCTCTCGCCCCAGCGCACCGCGCAGCTGTGGAAGACCGTCGTCGACGCCGGGGTCGACCTGTTCGTCATCCGCGGGACCACCGTCTCCGCCGAGCACGTCGCCGCCAGCGGGGCCGAGGCGCCGCTGAACCTCAAGCAGTTCATCTACGAGCTCGAGGTGCCGGTCGTCGTCGGCGGGGCCGCCAGCTACACCGCCGCCCTGCACCTGATGCGCACCGGCGCCGCCGGCGTGCTCGTCGGGTTCGGCGGGGGAGCGGCGCACACCACCCGCGGCGCCCTCGGCATCCACGCGCCGATGGCCACGGCCATCGCCGACGTCGCCGCCGCCCGCCGCGACTACCTCGACGAGTCCGGCGGGCGGTACGTGCACGTCATCGCCGACGGCGGCATGGGCCTGTCCGGCGACGTGGTCAAGGCCGTCGCCTGCGGCGCGGACGCCGTCATGCTCGGTGCTGCCCTCGCCCGGGCCACCGAGGCCCCCGGGCGCGGCTGGCACTGGGGCCCCGAGGCCCACCACGGCGACCTGCCCCGCGGCCAGCGGATGCACGTGGGCACGGTCGGCTCGCTCGAGGAGATCCTCCTCGGCCCGGGCACCACGCCCGACGGCACCACCAACCTCGTCGGCGCGCTGCGCCGGGCGATGGCGACCACGGGCTACTCCGACCTCAAGGAGTTCCAGCGCGTCGAGGTCGTCGTCAGCCCCTACCAGCCCACCTGAGCCGCGGCGCGGCGCCGCGCCTCACCGGCGGGCGCCGCGCGGCTGGTCCACGCGCAGGAACCGGCACAGCACGAACGCGACCGCGTAGAGGACCACGAAGGCCCACACGGTGCCGACGTCCCCGCCCCAGGGCTGCACGACGGCCACCACCGCGGCACCCAGGAACGCCGCCCCGCCCGCCGCGGTCGTGTACACGGCCATCGCGGCGCCCTTGTGGTCGGTGAGCTGCGGCAGGATCGCGCCCAGCGGCACGAAGCCGGCCAGCATGACGCCGAAGACCATCCCGGCGGCCACCGAGAGCACGTAGCCCCCGTCGGAGCCGGGCTCCACCCAGTGCGGCACGTACCACCACAGCAGCAGCCCGACCGCCGAGCCCAGCACCCCGAACCAGCGGACGGTGCGGACCCAGCCCCACCGGTCGCCCAGGGCGCCGAAGAGGGCGTTGAAGGCGATGTTCGAGGCGTACACGAAGCTGCTCATGAGCAGGAACTGCGACTGCGACCAGCCCAGCGTCCCGGCGATGACCCCGGGCAGGATGATGAACATCCCGTACTGCGGCGCGGTGTTGATGATCCGCACCAGGAACCCGACGAGCACCCTCGGCTCGGTGGCGGCCAGGCGCACGCCGCTGGTCAGCACCTGCGCCGCGCTCTCCTCGGCCGGGACGAGCCGGCGGCGGCCGTGCTCCTCCCGCACGAGCAGCGTGAGGGCGTACCCGGCGACCACGAGGGCTATCGAGAGCCACATCGCCCCGGTCTCACCCCCGTAGCCGCCCCCGAAGGCGGGGATCGCGGCGATGGCCACCAGGGACCCCAGCGTGGGCAGGCCGCCGGTGAACATCACGTAGAACCAGCCGACCGCGGTGCCCGCGCGCTCGCGGGGGGCCACGGCGTTGATCCACACCAGGAAGGCGAAGGCGAAGAGCGGGTACCCGAAGCCCCGCACGAAGTAGCTGGTGGCGACGAGCGCGAGGTTCCCCGTCTCCAGGCTCAGCAGGAACGCGACCTCGAAGACCACCCAGATCCCGAACCCCAGCGTCATCACGCGGTGGGGGCCGAGGAGGTCGGACAGCGCGCCGGCGAGGTAGGAGCCGACCAGCACGGCGAGCCCGTAGGCCGAGATGACCGTCGCGGCCGCCGCGGACCGGGAGCCCAGCGCCTCGGCCAGGTGCGGCGCCACGAAGTTCGTCTCCACCGCGTTGCCGGTCATGAAGACGACGACGGCGAGGAACCCCCACCGCAGCACGTGGGGGACGCCCAGCCTGTCGAGCCGGGTCTCACGGGGGTCGCCCGCCGGCAGGCCCCCCGGTGCGCTCGCGGACCCCGGTGCCACCTGCCTGCTGCCTGCCACGCGGAGGCCTCCTCGCCTGCTCGCCGTCGAGCTCCGGCCGTCGGCCGGAGGAGCCGACCACGCTGGCACGGTCCGGGGACGACGGCGACCCGGCTCCCTCCGGGGAGGGCGCCGGGCCGGTCGGGTCCAGGCGGTCAGGCGGTCAGGCTGGGCCGGGAGTCGGGCGCCTCGCGCCGCGCGGCGTCGGCGGCCTCGTCGTCGGGCAGCTCCTGGCTGGCGCGCTCGGCCGCGACGCGCTCGGTGTAGGAGGTGACCTCCGCCTCGACGCGCTCGGCGTCCCACCCGAGCACCGGGGCCACCAGCTCGGCCACGGCCCGGGCGGAGCCCACACCGCGGTGGCCGTACTCGATGGACATCCGCGTGCGCCGGGCGAGCAGGTCGTCCAGGTGCAGCGCGCCCTCGTGGGTGACGGCGAAGACCACCTCGGCGCGGAGGTAGTCCTCGGCGCCCTCGAGCGGCTCGAGCAGGTCGGGGGTCTCCCGGCCCATCTCGAGCAGCGCGGTGGCCTCCGAGCCGTAGCGGTCAAGGAGGTGCTGCACCCGGTGCTCGGGCACCCCGTAGCGGCGCGCCAGCGCCGGCACCTGGTTGACCAGCGCGTGGTAGCCGTCGGCGCCGAGCAGGGGGACGTGCTCGGTGACCGAGGGCGGCACCTGCGAGCCGAGGTCGGCCTTCGCGGCGTCGACGGCGTCGGCGCCCATCACCCGGTAGGTCGTGTACTTGCCGCCGGCGATCGAGACCAGGCCCGGCTGGGGCCGCGCCACGGCGTGCTCGCGCGACAGCGAGCTGGTGCCCTCGGACTCCCCGGCCAGCAGCGGCCGGAGGCCGGCGTAGACGCCGCGCACGTCCTCCCTGGTCAGCGGGGTGCGCAGCACGGTGTTGGCGTGCTCGAGGATGTAGTCGATGTCGGCGCGCGTGGCCGCCGGGTGGGCCCTGTCGAGGGACCAGTCCGTGTCCGTCGTCCCGATGATCCACCGGGTGCCCCACGGGATGAAGAACAGCACGGACTTCTCGGTGCGCAGGATCAGCCCCGTCTCGGAGGCGAACCTGTCGCGGGGGACCACGATGTGCACGCCCTTCGAGGCCCGGACGCGGAAGCGCCCGCGCCCGCCGGCGAGGTGCTGCATGTCGTCGGTCCAGACGCCGGTGCAGTTGATGACGACGGTGGAGCGGACGTCGGTGGTCGCCCCCGTCTCGACGTCGCGCACGGTGGCCCCGACGATCCGGTCGCCCTCGTGCAGCAGCGAGACCACCTCGGTGCTGTTGCGCACGACGGCGCCGTAGTGCGCCGCGGTCCGCACGACGGCGAGGGTGTGGCGCGCGTCGTCGGCCTGCGCGTCGTAGTACCGCATGGCCCCGACGAAGGCGTCGGGCTTGAGCCCCGGGGCCAGGCGCAGCGCGCCGCGGCGGGTCAGGCTCTTGAAGCCCGGCACCGAGCGGGCGCCGCCCATCGTGTCGTACATGGTCAGGCCCGCCGCCATGTAGGGCCGCTCCCACAGGCGGTGGTTCAGCGGGTACAGGAAGGACACGGGCTTCACCAGGTGCGGGGCCAGGCGCGTGAGCATCAGCTCGCGCTCCTTCAGGGCCTCGCGCACGAGGGAGAAGTTGAGCTGCTCCAGGTAGCGCAGGCCCCCGTGGAAGAGCTTGGACGAGCGCGACGACGTGCCGGAGGCCCAGTCGCGCTGCTCCACCACCGCCGTCCGCAGGCCCCGGGTCGCGGCGTCGAGGGCCACGCCCGCGCCCGTCACCCCGCCCCCGATGACCAGCACGTCGAAGGGGGCCGCGCCGAGGGCCTCCCACGCGCGCTCCCGGTGCTCCGGACCCAGGGTGCTCATCTGCGTCGCAGCCGTCATGACGATCGCTCCTCCACCTCGAGCTCGCGCCGGCACCCGCGCCCTGGCCGGGCCGGAGCCGCGCCGTGGTGCGCAAGCCTAGGCCCGGCGCCGGGCCCCCGCAGGGCCGCGCACCGGCGCCCGGCGGGCGAGCAGCTCGTGGGCCGCGACCTCGTCGAGCACCAGGTCGCTGACGAGCCCCGCGGCCAGGGCGGCCGACAGCGCGACCACCTTGTCCTCGCCGGTCACGGCGCACACGCGGCGCGGGACCCGGCGCAGCACAGGCGGCGGCAGGCCCGACGAGCGGGCGTTGAGGTCCAGCCCCTCCCACGACCCGTCGGCGCGCAGGAAGACGGTGCACACGTCGCCCACCACCCCCGCCGCCGTGAGCTCCGCGCGGTCGCGGGGGGTGAGGTAGCCCTCGGCCCACACCCGGCTCGGGACCGCCCCGCCGAGCGCCCCCACGCCGAAGAGCGCGACGCCGGCGGCCTGCTGCAGGCCCAGCACGCGGCGCACGCTCCGCTCGCGCCACATCGCCTGCCGCGTGTCGGGGTGGTCGAAGAACGCCGGCACCGGGAAGTGGTGCACCTGCCCGCCCCACGCGGCCGCGAAGCGCCCCAGCACGTCGCTGCCGTAGCCCACGCCGCTGCTGTGGGTGTTCATCGCGCCGTTCAGCTGCACCACCTGGACGTCGGGGAGGGGGCGCGCGAGCAGGTGGCGGCTCACGGCCCCGGTCGTGGTGCCCCACGCGACGCCCACGACGGTGCCGGCGGCGACGACCTCGTCCAGCAGCCGGCCCGTCGCCTCGGCCACGACCTGCAGCCTGTCGGCGGGACCGGCCCCGTCGGGCAGGGGCACCACCCGCGCGGCGACGCCGTGCCGCTGCTGCAGCTCGCGCGCCATCGCTGCTGCACGTCCGTGCGCGGGGTTCACCCGGATCGACACGACGCCGGTGGAGCGGGCGGCGTCGAGCAGGCGCGAGACCGTCGACCGGGACACGCCCTCCCGCACCGCGATGGCCTCCATCGTCTCCCCGTCCACGTAGTAGCTCCTCGCCACGCGCTCGACCCGCTCGCCGTCGGCCACCCCGGTCACCCCCTCACCGATCGCACCCCGCCTCGCGGGCACGCCCCTGCACGTCCGTGCACCAGGTTGCCCGGTCCCGGTCACCAGGGGAAGTCTCGAGGTCTCCGGGCGACGGGCCGCCGCAGGTGACGGCCTCACGACAGCCCCGACAGATCGGCCTCCCCGTGACCGCAGCGCACACCGCCCCCCGTCCCTCCACCACGGCCCTCTCCCGGGGCGCGCGCGACCGCGCCCTCGAGAGGCTGGCCTCCGAGCAGCTCGACGTGCTCGTCGTCGGCGGTGGCGTCACCGGCGCCGGAGCGGCCCTCGACGCCGCCAGCCGGGGCCTGTCCGTCGGGCTGCTGGAGCAGCGCGACTGGGCCTCGGGCACCTCCAGCCGCGCCAGCAAGCTCGTGCACGGCGGTCTGCGCTACCTCGAGATGCTCGACTTCGCCCTCGTCCGCGAGGCCCTGCACGAGCGCGGGCTGCTCGTGGGGCGGCTGGCGCCGCACCTGGTCCACCCGGTGCCGTTCCTCTACCCCCTGCAGCACCGGGTGTGGGAGCGCGCCTACGTGGGCGCCGGCATCGCGCTGTACGACGTGCTGGCCGGCGTGCTCGGACGCGTCGGTGGCCGCGGTGTGCCGCTGCACCGCCACCTGTCGCACCGCGCCCTCGCCCGCGTGGCCCCCTCGCTGCGCCCCGACGCCGCCGTCGGCGCGATCCGCTACTACGACGCCAAGGTCGACGACGCCCGCCTGGTCGAGGTGCTCGTGCGCACCGCCGCCGGCCACGGCGTCGCCGCCGCCAGCAGGGTCACCGTCACCGGCTACCTCGAGGAGGGCGGCCGGGTCGCGGGCGTCACGGCCGTCGACCTGGAGACCGGCCGCGAGCTCGTCGTCCGCGCCCACCACGTCATCGGCGCCACGGGCGTGTGGACCGAGGAGACGCAGGAGCTCTTCCGCGCCCAGGGCCTGCAGGTGCGGGCCTCCAAGGGCGTGCACGTCGTCGTCCCGAAGGACGCGGTGGCCGGTGACGACGGGTTCATCCTCAAGACCGAGAAGAGCGTGCTCTTCATCATCCCGTGGCCCACGCACTGGGTCATCGGGACGACGGACACCCCGTGGGACCTGTCCAAGGACCACCCGGTGGCCAGCGGCGCCGACGTCGACTACCTGCTCGAGCAGGCCAACGGCGTGCTGCGCCGCCCGCTGACCCGCGACGACGTCATGGGCGTCTACACGGGCCTGCGCCCCCTCATCCAGCCCGTGTCCTCCGACGGGTCGGCCACCACGAAGGTCTCCCGCGAGCACACCACCGCGACCGTCCGCCCGGGCCTGACCGTCATCGCCGGCGGGAAGTACACGACGTACCGGGTGATGGCCCGCGACGTCGTCGACGTCGCCCTCGCCGACCGCGCCCCGGGCGACCCGGCCGGGACGCCGCCCGCCTCGATCACCGCCGACCTCCCGCTGGCCGGCGCCGACGGCTACGCGGTCCGCTGGAACCAGCGGCACCGCCTCGCCTCCGCCCGCGGCTGGAGCGAGGAGCGCGTGGTGCACCTGCTGCACCGCTACGGCGCCCTGGTCGACGAGCTGCTCGCACTGGTCGACGCGGACCCGTCACTGGGGGAGCCGCTGGAGGGAGCGCCCGACTACCTGCGGGCCGAGGTCGTCTACGCCGCGACCCACGAGGGCGCCCTGCACCTGGAGGACGTGCTCACCCGCCGCACGCGCCTGTCGTACGAGCAGGCCGACCGCGGCACCTCCTCGGCGCGCGCCGCCGCCGACCTGCTCGCGGGTCCGCTCGGCTGGTCCGACGAGCAGGTCGAGGAGGAGGTGTCCACCTACCTAGAGCGCGTGGCCGCCGAGCGCGCCGCCGAGGTGGAGCCCGACGACGCCGCCGCCCAGCGGGCCCGCCTGCGCGCCCGGGAGATCCGGCCGCTCCCGGTGGCCGAGGTCGGCTGACAGCAGCACCCTCGTCCCCAGACGCCCGACCACGCCGCGAGGCACCAGCACCACCCCGCGCCGCACCCGCGGCGCGGGGACACCGGACAGAGAGGTCCGACCGTGTCACTCACAAGCGTCTTCTTCTCGGAGGTCTTCGGCACCGCGCTGCTCGTCCTCTTCGGCGTCGGCGTGGTCGCCAACGTCCTGCTCGCGAGGACGAAGGGCCGCGGCGCCGACTGGCTGCTCATCAGCGTCGGCTGGGGCCTGGCCGTCTTCGTCGGCGTCTTCGCCGCCTGGCGCTCCGGCGCCCACCTCAACCCCGCCGTCACCCTGGGTCTGCTCGCCTCCGGCACGTCCGAGTACGCCCCGGACGTGCCGGTGACCTTCGCCAGCACGGTGGTCTACCTCGTGGCTGAGATGGTCGGCGCCTTCATCGGGGCCGTGCTCGCGTGGGCCGCGTACCGCAAGCACTACGACGCCGAGGAGGACGGCGGCACGATCCTCGGCACGTTCTCCACCGGGCCGGAGATCCGCAGCCCGCTCTGGAACGTGGTCACCGAGGTGATCGGCACCTTCGCCCTGGTCTACATCATCCTGCAGTTCGGCAACACGCCCACCGAGGTCGGGCCGCTCAACGTGGCGCTGCTCGTCGTCGCCATCGGCGCGTCCCTCGGCGGGCCCACGGGCTACGCCATCAACCCCGCCCGCGACCTCGGCCCGCGCCTGGCCCACGCCGTCCTGCCGATCCGGCACAAGGGCGGCAACGACTGGGGCTACGCGTGGGTCCCGGTCGTCGGGCCCGTCATCGGCGGCGTGCTCGCCGGCCTGGTGTCCCAGGTCTTCTGAGGCGCTCCCCACCACCACCTGCTAGACCAGCAGCACCCCCACCACCTGCAACGACGCACAGGAGGAACGACGTGGCCAGTGTCATCGCCGCCATCGACCAGGGCACCACCAGCACCCGCTGCATGCTCTTCGACCACGACGGCAAGGTCGTCTCGGTCGGGCAGAAGGAGCACCAGCAGATCTTCCCCAGGGCCGGGTGGGTCGAGCACGACCCCGAGGAGATCTGGACCAACACCCGCGAGGTCGTCGGGCAGGCCCTGGGCAAGGGCAACGTCAGCTCCAGCGACATCGCCGCCGTCGGCATCACCAACCAGCGCGAGACCGCCGTGGTGTGGGACAGGACCACCGGCAAGCCGGTCTACAACGCCATCGTCTGGCAGGACACCCGCACCGACCGGATCGTGCGGGAGCTCGGTGAGCTCGGCGGGGGAGCGGAGCGCTACAAGGACAGGGTCGGGCTGCCGCTGGCCACCTACTTCGCCGGGCCCAAGGTGAGGTGGATCCTCGACAACGTCGACGGCGCGCGCGCGAAGGCCGAGTCCGGTGACCTGCTGATGGGCACCATCGAGACCTGGCTCATCTGGAACATGACAGGCGGGGTCGACGGCGGCCTGCACATCACCGACGTCTCCAACGCCTCCCGCACGATGCTCATGGACTACCGGACCCTGAGCTGGGACGAGGACATCGCCGCCGAGATGGGGATCCCCACCTCGATGCTGCCGCGGATCGTGTCCAACTCCGAGGTCTACGGCAAGGCCCGCGCGCAGGGCCTGCTGGCAGGGGTGCCCATCGCCGGGTCGCTGGGCGACCAGCAGGCCGCGACCTTCGGGCAGGTCTGCTTCACCAAGGGCATGGCCAAGAACACCTACGGCACCGGCAACTTCATGCTGCTCAACACCGGTGAGGAGGCCGTGCCGTCCAAGAACGGCCTGCTCACCACGCTCTGCTACCAGATCGGCGACCGGAAGCCGGTCTACGCGCTGGAGGGCTCCATCGCGGTCACCGGCTCGCTGGTGCAGTGGGTGCGCGACAACCTCCGCCTCATCGGCGGAGCCGCCGAGATCGAGGCGGTGGCCCGCTCGGTGGAGGACAACGGCGGCGCGTACTTCGTGCCGGCGTTCTCGGGCCTGTTCGCCCCGCACTGGCGCTCGGACGCCCGCGGCGCCATCGTCGGCCTGACGCGCTACGTCAACCGCGGTCACCTGGCGCGCGCGGTGCTGGAGGCGACGGCGTACCAGACCCGCGAGGTGCTGGAGGCCATGAACGCCGACTCCGGCGTCGACCTCACCGAGCTGCGCGTGGACGGCGGCATGATCGCCAACGAGCTGCTGATGCAGTTCCAGGCCGACGTGCTGGGTGTGCCGGTGGTGCGCCCGCAGATCGCCGAGACCACGGCGCTGGGCGCGGCCTACGCCGCGGGCCTGGCCGTGGGCTTCTGGGCCGACGAGGACGAGCTGACCGCCCAGTGGGCCGAGGACAAGAGGTGGGAGCCGGCGATGGACCGCGCCGTCGCCGACCGGTACTACCGCAAGTGGGGCAAAGCCGTGCAGCGGACCCTCGACTGGGTGGACGAGGACGACGACTGACCCCCGCCCCTCGTGATCACGGGCGGTCGGCCACCCCGCGAGGTGGTCGACCGCCCGCTGGCACCACGGACGGGGGAGGTCAGGAGCCGGGGAGCAGGGAGACCTTGACCGACGTCGACCCCGAGCCCACGAGGTCGAGGCCCTCCTGGAACTGCGACAGCGGCAGCTGGTGGCTGCAGATGTCGTCCATGGGCAGCACACCGGACTCCAGGATCGAGATGGCCTTGGGCCAGGTGTGCGGGCCGAGGTGCGCCCCGCGGACGTCCAGCTCCTTGTCGTCGCTGATGATCGACCAGTCCGCGCTGGCCTCGGAGCCGAAGACCCCGTACTCGACGTAGGTGCCGAGCTTGCGCAGCAGGTTCAGCCCCTGCTTGACCGCCGCGGGGTGCCCGGTGCCCTCGATGTAGACGTCGGCGCCGAAGCCGTCGGTGAGGCCTCGGACCACCTCGTAGATGTCGTCCGTCGTGATGTCGAGGGCCGTGTCGGCCCCGGAGCGCCTCGCCAGGTCGAGCTTGGAGGCGACCGCGTCGAGCGCCACGACGTGCGCGGCGCCCTTGGCCCTGGCCCCCGCGATCATGCCCAGCCCGATCGGGCCGCACCCGGCGACGACGACGACGTCCTCGAACTGGATGTCGGCGCGCTCCACGGCGTGCAGCGAGCACGACAGCGGCTCCACGAACGCCGCGTGGGCGGGCGGGAGGTCCTTGGAGATCCTGTGGACGATGGCCTCGGGCGGGAACGTCATGAACTCCGCCATGGCCCCGGGCGTGCGGCGCTTGAAGCCGTACAGGTCGTGGACGGCGCACATGTGGTACGCCCCGCGCAGGCAGTAGCGGCACTTCCAGCACGGCACGATCTGCTCCGACGTGACGCGGTCACCCACGGCGACGCCCCAGCGCTCGGCGGCCTCCGAGCCGACCTCCTCGACCACGCCCACGAACTCGTGGCCCGGGACGACCTCGGTCTCGGCCCAGGCGGGACGGCTCTCGTCGCCCCAGAACTTCGCGGCCCCGTGGTAGCACTTCAGGTCGCTCGCGCAGATGCCCACGGCCTCCACGCGCACCAGCGCGCCGCCCTCGGGCAGCACCGGCTTCGCGACCTCCTCGAGCCGGTAGTCCTCCGGCCCGTGGCACACCACGGCCTGCATCGTCTCGGCCACTGCGACCTCCTCGTCGACGGTTCGCGGCGCCCGCCGTCTGCCAGCCGGGCGCCCCTCAGCTCGACCCTAGGCGCGCCTCTGCCCGCCCGCCCGGGGGACCCTCCGCCCGTGATCATGGACGCCACGGACACTCCGGGCCGTGATCATGGGCGTCGTGCGCGCGGCGTGTTCGCAGCGTCCATGATCACGGAGGTCAGGCGACGTCGGAGTCGGCGGCCTCCCGCTCGGCGTCCTCGAGGGAGCGCTGGCCGTCGGCCCCGTCCTCGTACTCCGTGATCGCCGCGACCTTGGCCGCCGAGGCGCTGGAGGTGTCGAAGGTGTAGCCGAGCCACTCCCGGGCCAGGCGGCGTGCGAGCTCGATGCCGACCACCCGCTGGCCGAAGCACAGCACCTGCGCGTCGTTGCTGAGCACCGACCGCTCGACGGAGAAGCTGTCGTGCGCGGTCACCGCGCGGATCCCCGGCACCTTGTTGGCGCTGATCGCCACGCCCAGGCCCGTGCCGCACACGAGCAGCGCGCGGTCGGCCTTCCCGTCCCTGACGAGCCGCGCCGCAGCCACGGCGACGTGCGGGTAGTCCGTGCCGCCCTCGGCGTCGACGCCGACGTCGGTGACCTCCGAGACGCGCTCGTCGCCCTGGAGGTCCTTCTTGAGGACCTCCTTGTAGTCGAACCCCGCGTCGTCGCTGCCGACGACGATCCTCAGCTGGTCAGCCACGTCCTGCTCCTCCGTGCTCGTCAGTCATCGGTCATCAGTGGTGGGTGGGTGGGTGCGTCGCCGGTCGGTCTCAGCGGTCGGCGGTGCCCGCGGCGGTGGTGGCCACCATCCCCAGGCTCACCGCGCCGGCGTCGGGGGTGCCGACGCTGCGCTCGGCCAGCGGCCGTGCGCGCCCCACCTTCGGGGTCAGCTCCCGGGTGGCCTCGGCGGCCTCGACCGCGCGCTCCGCCGCCGCCGCCCACGCCTCGCGCAGGCCCCGGCCGTCGGCCGCACCGGCGTCGAGGGCGTCGCAGAACGGGCCGAGGGCGTCGAGCATCGTCTTGTCGCCGGGCTTCGCGCCCCCCAGCTCCCCGAGCCGGTCGTACCCCGCGCGCACCGCAGCTGCGGTGGTGGCGGCGTCGGGGGCGCCCTCGTCGCCCACGTGCTTCGCCGCCGCCCCGAGCAGCTCGCCCCAGAGCACGCCCGAGGTGCCGCCGGCGCGGGCGGCCCACTCGTCACCGGCGGCCTGCAGCACCGTGCCGACCCCCGCACCGCGGTCGGCGGCGGCCCGGGCGGCGTCGCGGGCGGCGGCCGAGCCGCGGACCATCCCGCGGCCGTGGTCGCCGTCGCCCGCCACGGCGTCGATGCGGCCGAGCTCGTCCTCCGCCTGCGCCATCCGCTCGGCGACGGCGGCGAGCGCACCGGCCACCAGCGCCCCGGCGGCGCGCGAGCCCTCGTCGACCGGGCCGGTGGACAGCGGCGGCGCCTCGGCGGCCCGGGCGGCCTCGTCGTCGCTCCTGACCGCACCGTCGCCGTCGCCGGTCACCTCGACGAGCCGGCCCTTGCGGTAGGCGGGGGTGTCGGCGGGCGCGCCCCACAGGCGCTCCAGCTCCTCGTCGAGCCAGGTCAGCGTGAGGGAGCACCCGGCCATGTCGAGGCTGGTCACCAGCTCGCCGACCTCGGGCTCCACCACCTCCAGGCCCCTCTCGCGCAGCAGCGCGGCGACGTCCTTCCAGACGACGAAGAGCTCCTCGTACTTGGTGTTCCCCAGGCCGTTGAGCAGCGCCGTGACGCGCGCGCCCTCGACCGGGAGCCCCTCGGGGACGTCGCCGAGCACGCCGTCGACCAGGGTCCGGGCCAGCTCGGCGGCGGTGGGCATGTCGACCTCGTCGATGCCGGCCTCGCCGTGGATGCCCAGGCCCACGCCCATGCGCCCCTCGGGGACGGTGAACAGCGGGCCGTCGGCGCCGGGCAGCGTGCAGCCGCTGAACGCGACGCCCAGGGTGCGGGTGCGCTCGTTGGTCTTCTCCGCCACCCGCACCACCTCGTCCAGGGACATGCCCTCCTCGGCGGCGGCGCTGGCGCACTTGAACACCGGCACGTCGCCCGCGATGCCGCGGCGCCTCCCGTCGGCGCCCTTGCCGACGGAGGCGACGTCGTCGGTGACCGCCACGTACCGGGCGGGGATCCCCTCGGCCTCCAGCCGCTCGACCGCCAGGCCGAAGTTGAGCACGTCCCCGGCGTAGTTGCCGGTGGTCAGCAGCACCCCGGCCCCGCCGGAGGCGGCCCGCCCCACGGCGGCCGCCTCCGCGGCGGAGGGGGAGGTGAAGACGTTGCCCATGACGGCGCCGTCGGCGTAGCCGGGCCCGACGACCCCGGCGAAGGCCGGGTAGTGCCCCGACCCGCCCCCGATGACGACGGCGACCTTGCCCTCCCGGGTGCGCCGGCGCCGGACCACGCCGCCGGGCACGTCGACGACGTAGGTCGAGAAGGCGTCGCAGAAGCCGGCCTTCGCGTCCTCGGCGAAGGCTGACGGGTCGTTGAACAGGCGGGTCATCGTCGTCCTCACGCGTCCGGGGGCGGCCCGCGCGCGCAGCGGGACCGACGGGTGCTCCTGTGCACCGTGCCACTCCCCGCCCTCCGGCACGACCGGGGGAGGCCCCGGCCGCCGTAGCCTGGGGGGGTGCTGCGCACGGCCCTCCGCCCCGCCAACCTGGGCCTGCTCGCGGTGATGCTCGCCGCCGCCGTGCTCTTCTCCGTGCTGGGGGAGTGGCAGCTCGGGCGCTCCGAGGAGCACGCCCGGGTCTCGCCCACCGAGCAGGAGGTGCCCCTGGGGCAGGTGCTCCAGCCGGCCTCCGACTTCACCGGCCACGCCGACCACCAGCGCGTGGACGTCACCGGCACCTGGGCCGACCTGCCGCTCGAGCAGGTGGCCGACCGGCCCCTGGACGGACGCGACGGCTCCTGGGTGGTCGCGGCCCTGTCGGTCGACGGCACCGGCGCCCTGCTGCCGGTGCTCCTGGGCCAGCTCCCCGCCGGCGCGGAGCTGCCCGCAGCCCCCACGGGCCCCGCCGACCTGAGCGGCCGCATGATGCTCTCCGAGGAGCCCCAGGGCGTCGGGCCCGACGGCGAGCTCGTGGTGCTCAGCTCCGGTGACCTCGTGAACCTGTGGCCCGGCCAGCTGTACACCGGCTACCTGGTCGCCGACGCCGGGTCGCTCGCCGCGCCGGGCGCGCTGGTGCCCGTGCCGAGCGAGGCGCCGACGCCGCGCCTGGACCCGCAGAACCTCTCCTACGCCTTCCAGTGGTGGCTCTTCGCCGTCTTCGCCCTCGTGCTGTGGGTGAAGATCGTCCGCGACCGGCACCAGGACGAGCTCGCCGACGCGGCCTGGGAGGATGAGCAGGTGCCCGACGCCATGACCCCGGCCCACGAGGCCCCCGAGGCCTCCCGGCCCGCTGCGCAGGAGGTGGGCCGGTGAGCTCGACCCGCCCGGCGCGCCCCGCGCCCCGGGTCCACCGGGACCCCGGCGCCTCGCTGACGCGCTACCGCGTGATGGCCCTGGCCACCGGCGTGATGCTGCTGCTGCTCTGCGTCGAGCTGCTCTACAAGTACGTGTACCTGGGCCACGGCTTCCTCGACCAGCGCACGACGCCGCTCGACTTCATCGCCTACGTGCACGGCTGGGTCTACTTCGTGTACCTCATCGCCGTGGCCGACCTGTGGAGCAAGCTGCGCTGGCCGATGGGCCGCCTGCTCGTCCTGGTGCTGTGCGGCGTCGTGCCGCTCCTGTCGTTCTGGGCCGAGCGCCGCGTCGTCGCCGACGTGCGCGCCGGCCGCAGCGGTCCGTCCGTCCCCGCGTCACCCGGAGCCCCCTCGTGAGCCAGCAGCACCCGCCCGTCCCGCCCGCCGAGGTGGCCGCCGAGCAGCGGCACCGCCCGGTGCTGGTCATCGACTACGGCGCGCAGTACGCCCAGCTCATCGCCCGGCGGGTGCGCGAGGCCGACGCCTACTCCGAGGTGGTGCCCAGCACCGCCTCCGTCGCGGAGATCCTCGCCAAGGACCCGGCCGCGGTGATCCTGTCCGGCGGGCCCAGCTCGGTGTACGCCGACGGCGCCCCCCAGGTCGACCCGGCCCTGTTCGACGCCGGCGTCCCCGTGCTCGGCATCTGCTACGGCTTCCAGGCGATGGCCTCTGCCCTGGGCGGCACGGTGGCGCAGACCGGTCTGCGCGAGTACGGCGGCACCGCCCTGCGGGCCCGTCCCGAGGGCAGCACCCTGCTCGACGGCCAGCCCGCCGAGCAGGACGTGTGGATGTCCCACGGCGACTCCGTGAGCGCCGCCCCCGAGGGGTTCACCGTCACCGCCCGCAGCGCCGGCGCCGACGTCGCCGCCTTCGAGGACGACGAGCGCCGCCTCTACGGCGTGCAGTGGCACCCCGAGGTGGCGCACTCCACCCACGGCCAGCGGGTGCTGGAGAACTTCCTGCGCCGCGGCGCGGGGCTCGCGGGCGACTGGACCGCCGGCAGCATCATCGAGGAGCAGGTCGAGCTCGTCAGGGCCCAGGTGGGCACCGGGCGCGTCATCTGCGGCCTGTCCGGCGGCGTCGACTCCGCCGTGGCCGCCGCCCTGGTGCAGAAGGCCGTCGGCGACCAGCTGACCTGCGTCTTCGTCGACCACGGGCTGCTGCGCGCCGGTGAGGCCGAGCAGGTCGAGCGCGACTTCGTCGCCGCCACCGGCGTGAACCTCGTCGTCTGGGACGCCACCGAGGCCTTCCTCACCGCGCTCGCGGGCGTCACCGAGCCCGAGGCCAAGCGCAAGGCCATCGGCCGCGAGTTCATCCGCGCGTTCGAGGCGGCGTCGCGCCAGGTCGTGGAGCGCGCGCGGGCCGCCGACGGCGACGACGGCGAGGTGCGGTTCCTCGTGCAGGGCACCCTCTACCCCGACGTCGTGGAGTCGGGCGGCGGCCAGGGCGCGGCGACCATCAAGAGCCACCACAACGTGGGCGGCCTGCCCGACGACCTGCAGTTCGAGCTGGTGGAGCCCCTGCGCGCGCTGTTCAAGGACGAGGTCCGTGCCGTCGGCGCCGAGCTGGGCCTGCCGGCCGAGATCGTCGGCCGCCAGCCCTTCCCCGGCCCGGGCCTGGGCATCCGCATCATCGGCGAGGTGACGCGCGAGCGCCTCGACGTGCTGCGCGCCGCCGACCTCATCGCCCGCGAGGAGCTCAGCGCCGCGGGGCTCGACGGCGAGATCTGGCAGTGCCCCGTGGTGCTCCTCGCCGAGGTCCGCTCCGTGGGCGTCCAGGGCGACGGCCGCACCTACGGCCACCCCGTCGTGCTGCGCCCCGTGAGCAGCGAGGACGCGATGACGGCCGACTGGACCCGCCTGCCGTACGACGTGCTCGCCCGGATCTCCACGCGCATCACCAACGAGGTCGCCGAGGTCAACCGCGTCGTCCTCGACGTCACCAGCAAGCCGCCGGGCACCATCGAGTGGGAGTGACCCCGTGACCGCAGCGACCTCGTCGGGTGACCTGAGCCGCACGGTGCTCCGCCCGTCCGTCGTGGCCGCCGTCGGGCTGGTCGGCGGCTTCGCCGTCGCCCGCGCCACGGAGCGCGAGGTCGGCGGGGGCCTGTTCGCCCTCGCCGGCACCTGGTGCGGCCGCCAGTGGGCCCGCACCACCGGCCCGGTGGGGGCCGCCGTGCTCGGGGCGCTCTACACCGCGGCCATGGGCGGCTCGCACCCCCTGGCCCGGAAGGTCGGGCCGTGGCCGTCGGTGCTGCTGGTGGCCGCCGGCGTCGCCGTGGCCAGCGAGGTGGCCGAGGCCCGGGGCCGGCGCCGCGGCCTGCCGCGGAGCGGCTGAGCCTCCGGCCCCGTCCGCACCCCCGGGCCTGGACGGCGGCCGGCCCGCCCGGGCAGCATCCGCGGCATGAGGTACCGGACGACCGTGCTCAACCCCCGAGGGAGCGCCACGGGGCTCGAGGTCCCCGCCGACGTGCTCGAGGCGCTGGGAGCGGGCAGGCGCCCGCTGCTGCGCGTCACCGTCGTGCGCTCCGACGGTTCGACGGCCCCCTACGGGTGGACGACGACCCCGGGGTCCATGGGGGGCGCCGTCATGCTCCCGCTGTCGTCGGAGCACCGGACGGCCGCAGGGCTCGCCGCCGGTGACGAGGTGGACGTGGACGTGGAGGTGGCCTCCGCGCCGGCTCCGCTCGCGGTCCCCGATGACCTCGCCTCGGCCGTGGAGGCCGCCGGAGCCGGAGCGTTCTTCGACGGCCTGGCGCCGAGCCACCGCAAGGAGTGGGTGCGCTGGGTCGAGGACGCCAAGAAGGTGGAGACGCGCACCTCCCGCGTGGCCCGGGCCGCCGCGGCGCTGGCCGAGGGCCGCTCCCGCCGCTGAGCCCGGTCCTGGGCCTCAGGCCCGGGACGCCCCGTCCCGGGGCTCGTCCCCCGCCAGGTCGCGAGCCTCGTCGCGGGGCTCTGCGCCGGGCCCCTCGGACGGGTCCGCGCGCTGACCGGCGGGGGTGCCGGCCGGCCGTTCCGCCGGGTGCGTGGCGGGGTGGTCAGCCGGGTGGTCAGCGGGGTGCTGGGACTCGGCGCCGTCGTCGTGCGGCGGAGCGGCGTCGTCGGGGTGCTGGTGCCTCCCGCTCAGGCGGGCCATCCGCTCGCGGCGGGGCGCCTTGCGCACCGGCACGCCCCCCGGGCTGCCCGCCACGAGGGGGAGCAGCCAGCGGTTGCGCGGGTCGGCGTCGATGACGACGGCCCGGGTGAGCAGGCTCAGGGGCACGGCGAGCAGCGCGCCCAGCCCGCCGAGGACGAAGCCCCAGAAGACCACCGACAGGAAGGTCAGCGAGGCGGACAGCCCCACCGCGTCACCCACGATCTTGGGCTGGATCAGCCCCTGGATCAGGACGTTGATCACCGTGTAGACGATGACCACGAGGAGGGCGTTCTCGGGGCCGTTGGCCAGCAGCGCGAGCAGCGCCGGCGGGGCCACGCCCAGCAGGAAGCCGATGTTCGCGACGTAGTTGGTGACGAACGAGACCAGGCCCCAGAGCAGCGCCAGCGGCACGTCGAGGTAGACGAGCGCGATGACGTCGAGCACCGCGACGATGGCCCCGAAGACCGTCGAGACGACCAGGTAGCGCTGCGTCCCCGAGGCGAACGTGCGCAGCGCCTCCACGGCGTCCGAGTGCGAGCTGGACGCCATCTGCAGCAGCCGGGGGAAGGTCGCGGCGTCGATGGCCAGGAAGAAGAGCAGCAGCAGGATGAAGGTGAAGTCGGTCAGGCCCGACGTCAGCCCGGCCACGAGCGTCTGGGCGTAGCCGAGCAGCTGGTACGGGTCGGCGCTGTTGACCATCTGGATCAGCTGGGTCTGGTCGACCCCGACCTGGGTGAGCAGCTGCAGCGTGGAGTCGCGCAGGTCGACCAGCTGCTGGGTGTACTGGGGGAGGGTGGTGGCCAGCTCGACCACGGCCCACGCCAGCGACGCCGCGAGCGCGCCCACGATGAGGTAGACGACCACGAGGTTGGCCGCCACCCCGGCCCCGGTCGCCAGCCAGGACGGCACCCAGCGCCGCTGTCCCAGGCGCTGGATGCTGGCGCCCAGCGGGTGCACCACGATGACCAGCACGAGCGCGAGGAAGGCCGGCCCGAGGCTGCCGGAGAGCGCCTTCAGCCCGGCGACGACGACGACCGCGGCGGCGAGGCCCAGCAGGAGCCGCAGGCTGCGCGAGCCCGCAGCGGGGTCCGGCGGTGCCGCGACCGCGCCGGCCTCGTGGCTGCTCGTCGCGCTCACCGCGGGTCCGCGGGCGCGGCCTCGAGTCCGAGGGCGCGGACGGCGGCGCGGGCGCACTCCCGCGCGGGGAGCTCGATCGAGACGACGACGCCGTCCTCGTCGGGCCCCAGCCGCTCCAGGGTCTCCAGCTGCGAGCCCAGCAGGGAGGTCGGCATGAAGTGGCCCGTGCGTCCGCCGATGCGCTGGGCCAGCAGCTCGGCGGGACCGTCGAGGTGCACGAACCGCACCCGGGCCCGGGAGCCGCGCAGCAGGTCGCGGTAGGAGCGCTTGAGCGCCGAGCAGGTCACGACGGCGTCCTCACCGGCGTCGGCGCGCTCGCTGGCCCAGTCGCGCAGGGAGGACAGCCAGGGCCAGCGGTCCTCGTCGGTGAGCGGCGTCCCGGACTCCATCTTCTCGATGTTGGCCCGGGGGTGGAACTCGTCGGCCTCGGCGAAGGTCCAGCCGAGGTCCTCGGCGAGGAGGCGGGCGACGGTCGTCTTGCCGCTGCCGGAGACCCCCATCACCACCAGCAGCTGGGGCGCGGCGCTCACTCGCCGGCCACGGGGGAGATGCGCCACCAGGTGCGGGTGGTCTCGCCCGGCTCCAGCACGCGCAGGTCGGTGCCGGTGCGCAGGGCGTCGGGCGGGCAGGTCATCGGCTCGACGGCGAGGCCGGCGCGGTCGTCCTCCGGCTCGGGGCGGTCGGCGGTGTGCACCTGCACCCAGGGGCAGTCGGTGGGGTCCCAGTGCATCGCGACGCCGCGGCCGTCGGCGGCGAGGACGACGGCGGTCCCGGCTCCCACGGCGGTGTAGGCGTCGTCGACGGAGCGGCCCCGCAGCGGAGCGCCGCCGCGGAAGTCGAGGTCGGTGCCCTCGACGGGCCGGGTGGTGCCGGCGGCGTCCGGCAGGAGCCGCTCGGGGTCGACGGCGAGGGTGGTGGCGGCGTCGAGGGAGAAGGTCCAGTCGTCGACGCGGCCGCCCTGGGCCACCAGGTAGGGGTGCACGGAGGTGCCCCAGGGGGCCGCCGACGCGCCGTCGTTGCGCGCCTCGAGCTCCCAGGTGAGGCCCGCGTCGGGACCCTCCTCCACGAGCCGGTAGGTCACCGCGAGCGACAGCAGGCCCGGGTACCCGGCCTGCGGCCAGACGCGGGTGGTGAGGGTGACCGAGTCGGCGGAGCGCTCGAGGAGGTCCCACGGCTGCCACACGACGAGGCCGTGCAGCGCGCAGGCGCGGTCGGGCTCGGTCAGGGCCAGCTGCTGCTCCGCGCCGCGCCAGGACCAGCGGCCGTCGCCGGTGCGGTTGGGCCAGGGCGCCAGCACCGCGCCCCGGTAGTGGCGGCGGGGCTCGGTGGCGGCGAACGGCACGACCAGGTCGCGGCCGTCGACCGTGAGCGAGCGCAGGCCGCCGCCCACCTCGGTGACCACCGCGCGCAGCGAGCCCGCGGTGATCTCGTGCTGCTCACCGGAGGCCGGGACGGCGCTGGAGGAGGTCATGCCTGCAGGCTAGGGCGTCTGCGCCGCGCGGCCAGCGGGTGGCGAGGCGTCGACCGTGACCGGTGAGGCGGCCGTGCCCGCGCGGACCACCTCGACGAGGTGCTCGTGCGGCCCGACCACCGCGCCGGGCCAGACCACGCAGCGCTCCACCCGGCCCTCGACGACGGCGCCGGGGGAGACGGCGCTGGCGCCGCCGGTCGCGGCGAGGTTGGCGCGCAGGTAGTCGGCGGGGGTGCCGCAGTCGACGGACCCGCCCGGCGCGACCACGGCCAGGTCGAGGGCACCGGCCGCGTCGAGGTCGCGCCAGAGCACCTCGTACAGGCCCGACGGCACCGGCTCCAGCGGCGCGACGAGGCCGGCGGGCAGGAGGCACGACCCGAGGTAGCGGACGCCGGTGCCCCCGGCGGTGCGGAAGTCGGCCCGGACGCCGCGGGCCGCGGGCTCGCACAGCAGGCGGCAGCGCTCGCCGTCCCACCCCTCCAGCAGCGCGGCGGTCGCGGCGGCGCCGTCGCGGACCCACACGTCGGCGTTGGTCACGAGCGCGGAGCGCCCGTCGAGCCAGCCGCGCAGCGCCCCGAGGGCGCCCGCGGTGCCGAGGGCCTCGGCGGAGCCGTCGGGGGAGTCCTCCCGGGACAGGTGGGCGCGGGACGCGACGGCAGCGGCCACCCGGTCCGCGTGCGCGTGGGCGTTGACGGCGAGGTGCCGGGGGCCGCTGCCGACGGTCCCCGCCAGGCGCGCGAGCGCCCCGTCGAGCAGCGGGACGCCCCCGACGGGGACCAGGGCCTTCGGGAGCAGGTCGGTGAGGGGGGCCAGCCGCGAGCCGGCGCCCGCGGCGAGGACGACCCCCGCGAGGTCGCCGCTCGGGCTGGCGACCGGTCCGGCCGTCACGGGGTGCGGGGCAGGAGGCGGCCCCCGAGCGCGCCGCCGTCCAGCGCGGCGGCCACGCCGGCGAGGATCGAGCGCGTCGGGCCGTCGGCGTCGGCGAGCACCTCGTGGGGCGCGAGCCACGCGGCGGCGCGGGCCTCGCCGCCCGGCACCACCTCGGGCCGCTCGTCGACCTCGACGCGGAAGACGACGTCGACCCGGCGGGGGCCGGGCTCCACGAGCACGGTCAGGGGCGGACCCACCCGCACCTGCAGGCCGGTCTCCTCGCGGACCTCGCGCTCGACCCCGGCGGCAGCGCCCTCGCCGCGGTCGAGCAGACCGCCGGGCAGCGACCAGCCGGTGCGGTGCGGCTGGCGCAGCACGAGCACGGAGCCGCGGTGGTCGAGCACGCAGACCGCCCCGACGGTGTACGCGGGCGTACCGGCCCTGACCAGCGCGCGCCGCAGCGGCGCGGGTGCCGACCGGAAGGCGGTCAGGGCCGCGGTCTCGGCGCTGCGGCGCAGCGCGGGGGGCAGGTGCCCCAGGAGCGACCCGAGGGGCCCGGAGCGGTGCTCGGCGTCGGCCACCCCGAGAGCCTAGGGGCCGTCGGGCGCCTTCCCTCAGGACGGGGGCGCGCCCGCCGATGGAGGACGCGGAGGGGTCCGGAACGCTCCCGTCGTCACTTCTGCACCGTCTGTTCACCCGTTGTCCGGCGCACTGCCAGGTCCGGAGAGGAGAGTGGTCCTTCGTGAGCAGTGTCAGACCGCTCGTCCAGGTGCCGGCAGTGATCGGCCACCGTGGAGCCAGCGGCTACCGCCCGGAGAACACCCTCGCCGCCTACGAGCTGGCCGCGCGCCTCGGCGCCGACCGGATAGAACCGGACCTCGTCCCCACGCGCGACGGAGCCCTGGTGCTCCGCCACGAGAGCGAGATCACCCACTCCACCGACGTGGCCACCCGGCCCGACCTCGCCTCGCGGCGCACCACGCGCCTGGTCGAGGGGAAGGTCGTCACCGGCTGGTTCACCGAGGACCTCGACCTGGCCGAGCTGCGCTCCCTGCGCGCCGTCGAGCCGCGCCCGGGGCTGCGCCCCGGCACGACGGTCTACGACGGGCTCTACCAGGTCCCCACCTTCGTCGAGCTGCTCGACCTCGCCGCGCAGCTGCGCGTCGAGCTGGGCCGCCACATCGTCGTGACCGCGGAGGTCAAGGACCCGGAGCGCTACGCCGCCGCCGGGTTCGACGTCGCCGCCATGGTGCTGGCAGACCTCGACCGCCTCGGCCTGGACGCCCCCGACGCGCCCGTGGCCCTGCAGTGCTTCCAGCCGAGCTTCCTGCGCCGCGTGCGCGCCGAGGGCACCCGCGTGCCTCTGGTGCAGCTGGTGGAGGGCGACGACGCCGGCCGCGCCGCCTGCACCCCCTGGGGCCTGCGCGAGGTCTCCACCTACGCCCAGGTGCTGGCCCCCGCCAAGGACATGGTGCTGCCCGTCGGCACCGACGGCGGTCTCGGCCCGGCCACGCCGCTGGTCGAGGACGCCCACCGCGCCGGGCTGGCCGTGCACGTCTGGACGCTGCGCAACGAGAACGCCTTCCTGCCGCCCGCGCTGCGGGTGGTGGGCTCCGACGCCGCCCCCGGGCGCGCGCTCGCCGAGCACCTGGCGTTCCTGGAGGCCGGGGTCGACGGCATCTTCACCGACCACCCCGACACGGGCCTGGAGGCCCGTCGCCTCTGGTCGACCGGGCAGCTCGTGCCCGGCGCCCGCCGCGGCGGCACCTCCGCGCCCACCCGCCTCGCGGGCTGACCCCCGCCGCCCTGGACCGCAGCCGGGCGCCCGGCTGCGGTTCCGGTGGGGGCGTGGACCGCAGCCGAGCGCCCGGCTGCGGTCCGGGGAGGTGTCACCTGCTGTCCACCGCGCCGCCTTCCGAGGTGTCCGGGATGTCCGTAGTGTCCGGGTCGTGCCCCTCTCGCGACGCACCTCCACCGCCTCGGCGCTCGCCGCCGCCGTCCTCGTCCTCGGCCCGTCCGCCGCCGCCGCGCGGGCGGAGGCACCGGTCGCCGAGGTCCCCGTCGTCCCGGTCGCCCCGCAGCAGCCGGCGCCCGTGCCGGTGGACGGCGGGGTGCGGCTGACGCTGCTGCACGCCAACGACCTGGAGTCCGCGCTGCTCCCCGAGGCCGACGAGACCGGCGCCGAGCACGCGGGCGCCGCCCGGTTCGCCGCGCTGGTCGAGCGCCAGCGCGCCGCTGCCGAGGCGGGCGGCCCCGTCCTCACCCTCGCCGGGGGAGACCTGTTCCTGCCCGGCCCGCAGCTCGACGCGAGCCGCCTGGACGGCACCGGCGAGCTCTACGACGCGCTCGCCTTCGACGCGGCGGGCTTCGACGCCAGCGCCATCGGCAACCACGACTTCGACCTCACCCCCGACTTCCTGGCCGACTACCTCGACGCCGTCAGCGGCGAGGTGCCCTTCGTGGCCGCCAACCTCGACCTGTCCGGCGAGCCCCGCCTGCAGGCCCAGGCCGACGACGGCACCGTCGTCACCTCCACCGTGGTGGAGTCCGCGGGGGAGCGCTTCGGCGTCATCGGGCTCACCACGCCGGAGCTGCCCGAGCTGACCAGCCTCGGCGAGGTGCGGGTGGACCCCGACCTCGCGGGCGTCGCCAACGCCCAGGCCGCCGCCCTGGAGGCCGCCGGCGTGACGAAGGTCGTGCTGGTCTCGCACCTGCAGGACGTCGACAACGAGGTCGCGCTCGTGCCGCAGCTGCGCGGGGTCGACGTCGTCGTCGCCGCGGGCGGCGGGGAGGTCATGGCCTCACCCGGGGACGCGCTGCTGCCCGGCGACGCGGTGAGCACCGACGCCGCGGGCGCGCCGCTGGCCTACCCGGTGGTGGCCGCCGCCGCCGACGGGGCGCGGGTGCCCGTGGTCACCACGAGCGGGCTCTACCGCTACGTCGGCCAGCTGGTGGTGGACTTCGACGCCGAGGGCCGGCTCGTGGCCGTCGACGACGCCGCCAGCCGCCCGCTGCCCGTGACGTCGACCGGACCCGACGCCGTGGCTCCGGACCCCGACGTCGTCGCCGAGGTCGAGGAGCCCGTGGCCGCCTACGTCGACGGGCTCGCCTCCCAGGTCGTGGCCAGCACCGAGGTGCCGCTGGACGGCCGCCGCGACGCCGTGCGCTCGCGGGAGACGGGGCTCGGCTCGCTCGTGGCCGACTCCCTGCTCGCCGCCGGCCGCGCGGGCGCGGAGGAGGCGGGGGTGGCGCCGCCCGTCGTGGCGCTGCAGAACGGCGGCGGCATCCGCAACGACTCCGTGCTGCCCGTCGGCGGCGTCTCGGCGCTCGACACCTACGACGTGACGCCCTTCGCCAACTTCGTGGCGGTGGCCCCCGAGCTGCCGGTGGAGGCGTTCGTCGCCGCCGTCGACCACGGCGCGGGAGCGGGTGCGGGCTCGTTCGCCCAGGTCGCCGGCTTCTCGTACACCGCCGACCCGGACGCTCCGGCGGGCGCTCGGGTGCAGGCCCTGACCCTGGCCGACGGCACGCCGGTGGTGGTCGGCGGGCAGCGGGTGCTCGACGGGACCATCTCGGTGGCCTCGATCGACTTCCTCCTGCGCGGCAGCGACGGCTACGACGCCCTCGACGGAGCGGCGTTCGAGGTGCTGCCGACCACGCAGCAGCAGGCCCTGCAGACCTACCTGGCCGACGACCTGGGTGGGACGGTGACGGCGGCGCAGTACCCGGAGGCGGGCACCGGCCGCATCGCGCAGGTCTGACGGCGCCGCGCCACCGGGACCGCGCCGTCGAGGGGGGCCGGGTGTCGGGGGTGAGACGTAGGCTCGTCCGACGATGAGCACGCTCTTCGACGACCTCCCCCTCCCGGTCCCGCAGACCCCTGCCGGCTCGTCCTCGGACGACGCCCGCCCGGGCGTGCTCGCCGACCGGCCGGTGCTCCGGATCGACGCGGCCGCGCTGCTGGAGGGCCTCAACCCCGCCCAGCGCGAGGGCGTGCTCCACGAGGGCGCGCCGCTGCTGCTCGTGGCCGGCGCCGGCTCGGGCAAGACGCGCGTGCTCACCCACCGCATCGCCCACCTCGTGGCCGCCCGCGGCGCCCGGCCCGGGCAGGTGCTGGCCATCACCTTCACCAACAAGGCCGCCGGCGAGATGAAGGAGCGGCTCGAGGGGCTCGTCGGGCCCGCCGTCCGCTCGATGTGGGTGTCCACCTTCCACTCGGCGTGCGTGCGGATCCTGCGCCGCGAGGCGGAGGCCGCCGGCCTGCGGTCCAGCTTCTCCATCTATGACGCCGACGACTCCCGCCGCCTCCTGGCGCTAGTGGTCCGCGAGCTCGACCTCGACCCCAAGCGCTACGCGCCCCGGTCGCTGGCCACGCAGATCAGCAACCTCAAGAACGAGCTGGTCACGCCGGAGGCGCACGCCGCGACGGCGGCCGAGGGCACCCACGCCGAGCGGGTCCTCGCCGAGGTCTACGCGCTCTACCAGGCCCGCCTGCGCCAGGCGAACGCCATGGACTTCGACGACCTGATCATGACCACCGTGCGGGTGCTGCAGACCCACCCCGCCGTCGCCGAGCACTACCGCCGCCGGTTCCGGCACGTCCTGGTCGACGAGTACCAGGACACCAACCACGCGCAGTACACGCTCGTGCGCGAGCTGGTCGGCGGTCCGGGCTCCTCCCACCCCACCGACGGCATGCCCCAGGGCGAGCTGACGGTGGTGGGTGACGCCGACCAGTCGATCTACGCCTTCCGCGGGGCGACGATCCGCAACATCGTCGAGTTCGAGCAGGACTACCCCGACGCGCGCACGATCCTGCTGGAGCAGAACTACCGCTCCACGCAGACGATCCTGTCGGCGGCCAACGCGGTGATCGCCAAGAACGCCGACCGACGCCCGAAGAACCTGTGGACGGCGGAGGGCTCCGGGGAGCAGATCGTCGGCTACGTCGCCGACGCCGAGCACGACGAGGCCGCCTTCGTGGCCAGCGAGATCGACAGGCTGGTCGACGACGAGGGCCTGCGCTACGGCGACGTCGCCGTCTTCTACCGGACCAACGCCCAGTCGCGGGCGCTGGAGGAGGTGTTCGTGCGCGTCGGCCTGCCCTACAAGGTGGTCGGCGGCACCCGGTTCTACGAGCGCCGCGAGGTGCGCGACGCCCTCGCCTACCTGCGCGCCCTGGCCAACCCCGACGACGTCGTCAGCCTGCGCCGCATCCTCAACGTGCCCAAGCGCGGCATCGGCGAGCGCGCCGAGGCCTGCGTGGCCGCGCTCGCCGAGCGCGAGCGCATCGGGTTCCCCGCGGCGCTCGACCGCGCCGAGCAGGCGCCCGGCATCGCCGCCCGCTCCCTGACCTGCATCCGCGGGTTCACCACGCTCATGGACGAGCTCCGCACCGTCGTGGAGGGCGGGGCGGGCCCGTCCACGGTGCTCGAGGCCGTGCTCGACAGGTCGGGCCTGCTCGCCGAGCTCCGGGCCAGCCTCGACCCGCAGGACGAGTCCCGCGTGGAGAACCTGGCCGAGCTGTCCGCGGTCGCGGCCGAGTACGAGCAGGCCAACCCCGAGGGCACCCTGGCCGACTTCCTCGAGACCGTCTCCCTGGTGGCCGACGCCGACCAGATCCCCGGCGGCGCCGTGGCCGACGGCGCCGACGAGCAGGCGGGCGAGGACTCGGGAGTCGTCACGCTGATGACCCTCCACACCGCCAAGGGCCTGGAGTTCCCCGCCGTCTTCCTCACCGGCCTGGAGGACGGCACCTTCCCCCACCAGCGCTCGCTGGCCGACGACGGCGAGCTCGCCGAGGAGCGGCGCCTCGCCTACGTCGGCATCACCCGCGCCCGCCGGTTCCTGCGCATCTCCCGTGCCGCCTCGCGCAGCGCCTGGGGCCAGCCGCAGTACTTCCCGCCCTCGCGCTTCCTCGACGAGATCCCCTCGGAGCTGCTGCGCTGGGAGCGCGCCGAGGCGTCGGGCTCCTCGGGCTGGGGCGGAGGGGGCGCGGGCGGCCGTGGCGGCTCGAGCTACAGCGCGGGCGGCTACGGCAGCAGCCACTCCTCCGCGCAGGCCAAGCTCGCCGGCACCCCCGGCGTCCGGACGGCGGGCAGCCGGCCGGTCATCAACCTCGCCGTCGGCGACCGCGTCACCCACGACTCCTTCGGCATGGGCACCGTGGTGGCCGTCGAGGGAGCGGGCGACAAGACCGTGGCCCACGTCGACTTCCGCAGCGAGGGCACCAAGCGCCTGCTGCTGCGCTACGCCCCCGTCCAGAAGCTCTGACCGGTCCGTGACGAGCCCGGTGGGCGCGGGGGAGGGCCCGTCGGGGTGGCGGTCCGGGGGCCGGTCGCAGGGTCGCCCGCTCGTCGTCGGCCACCGAGGCGCGAGCGCCGCCCGACCGGAGCACACCCGCGCCGCCTACGAGCTGGCGGTCGGGCTGGGAGCTGACGGGTTCGACGTCGACCTCGTGGCCACGGCCGACGGCGCCCTCGTCGTGCGGCACGAGAACGAGCTCTCGGACACCACCGACGTCGCCGACCACCCCGACCTGGCGCACCTGCGCACCACGCGGGTGGTCGACGGCGTCAGCACCACCGGCTGGTTCGCCGAGGACCTCGCGCTCGAGCAGGTCCGGTCGCTGCGGGCCCGCGAGCGCCTGCCGCAGCTGCGCCCCGCCAGCGCCGCCCACGACGGTGAGCAGCCGGTCATGACCTTCTCCGACGTTCTGGCACTGCGCGCCGAGCTGGAGGCCGCGGCGGGGCGCCGCGTCGAGGTGTGGCCCGAGCTCAAGCACCCCGGCCACCTCGCGGCGCGCGGACTGGCGCTGGAGCCCCCGGTGCTCGCCGCGCTCGGGGAGGCCGGGCTGCTGGGTGCCGGCGCGCCCGTCGTCGTCCAGTGCTTCGAGGTGGCCGCGCTGCAGCACCTGCGCGACGCTGCCCCGCACCTGCGCCTGCTGCAGCTGACGCAGCCGACCGGTGCGCCCCCGGACCTGCGTGGCTCGGGCGACCACCGCGACTACACCGACCTGTGCTCCCCGGCCGGGCTGCGCGAGGTGGCGCAGTGGGCCGATGTGCTCGGACCCCACCTGGTGCAGGTCGAGCCCCGCGACGTGCGGGGCGTCTCCGGCGGTGCCGGACGGGGCAGCCGGCTCGTCGACGACGCGCACGCCGCCGGACTCGCCGTCGTCCCCTACACGGTGCGGCCGGAGAACACCTTCCTGCCCACCGAGCTCCGCCGCGGCTCCGACCTGGCCGTCCACGGCGACGTGGGGTCCCTGCTGCGGCGGCTGCGCGACGACGGGGTCGACGGCGTGTTCACCGACGACCCCGCCGCCGCGCTGGCGGCCTGGCGGTGACTTCGCTGGGTGGCCCCGCACCATCCCCGTAATGGCACGGGGTGGCCCTGCACCAGTAGGACTGGCGCAGGGCCACCCCGTGCCAGTGAAGGGGGCGGTGCGACGCGGCGGGTCAGGCCTTGACGGCGAGCACCTGGCAGGGCGCCTGCAGCAGCACCGTCTGCGCGTCGCTGCCGAAGAGCAGCTTGCCCGTGGGGGTCCGCCTGCGGATCCCGATGACCACCAGGCTCGCGCTGAGCCGCTCAACGGCCTCGAGGATGTCGGCGGCGCCGCCGGCCCGGTCGCCGAGGCGGTGCTCCAGCTCGTAGGGGACGCCGGACTCCTCGAGCAGGGCCTCCACCTCGGCGATGTCCTCCTCCGTGGCGTAGCCGGGGTCGGAGTAGGCGTCGCCCTTGGAGGTGTTGAGCACGTGGAGGGGCTCCCCGCGCAGGTCCGCCTCCTCCAGCGCCGCCACGAGCGCTGCGCGCCCCTCGGGCTTGGGCACGTAGCCCACGACGATCGTCATCGAGCACCTCTGCTGTCGTGGTCCTTGCGTGACGGGCCCTCGGCCGACGTGCCGCCGGTGGGCACGAGCCGCTCCTCGTCGCGCTGCGCCTGCGCGAACACGACGGCGTCCAAGCGCGCCTGGCGGCGCTTCAGCCACTGCGAGCCGACGAGCGCGAGCACCACGAGCACGTAGACCACGGCGGCGAACGGGCTGGTGACCAGCGCCGTCGGGTCGCCCTGGCTGATGGCCAGGGTGCGCCTCATCTGCTCCTCGGCGATCGGCCCGAGGATGAGGCCGACGATCGCCGGGGCGATCGGGAAGCCGTAGGAGCGCATGGCCCAGCCGATGCCGCCGAGCACGAACAGCAGCACGAGGTCCTCGGTGGAGGCCCCGACGGCGTAGGTGCCGAGCGCGGCGAAGGTGAGGATGCCGGCGTACAGGTACGGGCGCGGCAGCTGCAGCACCTTCACCCACACGCCCACCAGGGGCAGGTTCAGCACGAGCAGCAGCACGTTGCCGATGTAGAGGCTGGCGATGAGGGCCCAGATGAGCTCGCCCTCGGCGGCGAACAGGTTGGGTCCGGGCTGGATGCCGTAGCTCTGGAACGCCGCGAGCATGATCGCGGCGGTGGCCGAGGTGGGCAGGCCCAGGGTGAGCAGGGGCACCAGGACGCCCGCAGCGGAGGCGTTGTTGGCGGCCTCCGGGCCGGCGACGCCCTCGATGGCGCCGTGGCCGAACTCCTCCTTGCGCTTCGAGAGCTTCCGCTCCGTGGCGTAGCTGAGGAAGGTGCCCAGGTCGGCACCTCCGGCGGGGATGGTGCCGATGGGGAAGCCGATGGCGGTGCCGCGCAGCCACGGCTTCCACGAGCGCTTCCAGTCGTCGCGGGTCATCCCCTTCCCGGAGATGGGCACCAGGGGGATGGGGCCGCGCCGCAGCCGCGAGGCCACGTGCAGCGCCTCGCCGACGGCGAAGAACCCGACCGCCACGATGACGACGTCGATGCCGTCGGCCAGCGTGGGCAGCCCGAGGGTGAAGCGCTGCTGGCCGGTGAGGCTGTCGGTGCCGATGACGGCGATGAACAGCCCCAGGGCGAGGGAGGCGATGCCGCGGGCGGGGGAGGCCCCCAGCATCGCGGCCACCGTGAAGAAGGCGAGCACCGCCAGCGCCACGTAGTCCGCGGGGCCCAGCTGGACCGCGACCCTGGCCACCGTCGGCGCCACCAGCGACAGCGCGACCGTGGCGATGGTGCCGGCCACGAACGAGCCGATGGCCGCGGTGGCCAGCGCCGCCGCGCCGCGACCGGCCTTGGCCATCTTGTTGCCCTCGAGCGCCGTGACGATCGAGGCCGACTCCCCGGGGGTGTTCAGCAGGATCGACGTGGTCGACCCGCCGTACATGCCGCCGTAGTAGATGCCGGCGAACATGATGAAGGCGGCCGTCGCATCGAGCGTGTACGTCAGCGGCAGCAGCAGCGCGACCGTCATGGCCGGCCCGATGCCGGGCAGCACGCCGACGGCGGTCCCGAGCAGCACCCCGATGAGCGCGTAGAGCAGGTACATCGGCTGCAGGGCGGTGGAGAAGCCCTCGAGCAGCCCGGTCAGGTCACCCAAGGCCGACGACCCCCTCGAGCGGGCCCGCGGGCAGGTAGACCCCGAGCACCCGGGTGAAGACGACGTGGACGGCGGTGTTGAGCACCACCGCGACGAGCAGCGCGCGCCACCACGGGCGGGCGCCCAGGGCCCACGCCGCACCGCCGAACATCAGCGAGGCCGCGATCGGCCAGCCCAGCGGCTCGACGAGGACGACGAGCGCCGCGAAGGCGGCGGTGAGCTTGCCGACGGCCGCCCAGTCGGCGCCGCCGGAGGTGTCGACGTCCTCGCCGCCCTCCACCTCGCCGCGCTCGCCGCGCAGCAGCGCCACGAGCAGGCCCACCGCGGACAGGACGAGGACCGCCCCCACCGCGTACGGGAAGGCCCGCGGCCCCACGGCGTTGGAGGACGTCGGGACGGCGATCGTGTGCGCCTCGACGAGGGCGAAGACGCCCAGCCCGGCGAGGACGACGACGACGACCAGCTCGCCGACGGGCAACCGGTGCCGACGGGCCGCGGCCGTCGACGGCGGCGAGGCCCCGGGAGGCACCTGGACCGCGCTCACGAGGTCAGCCCGATCTCCTGCAGCACCCCGGAGATGCGCTCCTGCTCGTCGTCCAGGAAGGCCTCGAACTCCTCGCCGGACAGGTACGCGTCGGTCCAGCCGTTCGTGGCGACGAGGTCGGTCCAGGCCTGCGAGCCGTGCATGTCCGCGACGAGGGTCTCGAGCCGCTCCTCGGCCTCGTCGGAGATGCCGGGGGGAGCCACGACACCGCGCCAGTTGGACAGCTCGATGTCGTAGCCGGCCTCCTCCAGCGTGGGGGCGTCGACGCCGTCGACCCGCTCCGCGCCGGAGACGGCCAGGGCGCGCAGCTCGCCCGCCTCCACCTGCTCGGCGTACTCGCCGACGCCGGAGATGCCGGCGCTGACCTGCCCGCCGAGCAGCGCCGCGAGCGACTCACCACCGCCGGAGTAGGCGATGTAGTTGAGGTCGGTCGCCGGCACGTCCGCGGCCTGGGCGATCAGCCCGGCGAGGATGTTGTCGGTGCCGCCGGCCGAGCCGCCCGCGATGGACACCCCGCGTCCCTCGCTCCTCATGGCGGCGACCAGGTCGTCGATGGTCCGGTACGGGCTGGCGGCGGGGACGACGACGATCTCGTCCTCGGTGGTGAGGCGCGCCAGCGGCGTCGTGTCCTCCAGCGTCGCCTGGCTCTGGTTGGTCTCGACCGCGCCGACCATCACCAGGCCCATCACCATGAGGAAGTCCTCGCTGCGCTCGTTCTTCAGCTCGGCCAGGCCGACCGTGCCGCCGGCGCCGCCGACGTTGGTGACCTGGACGCTGCGGGCGAGCCCGTCCTCCTCGATCGCGGCGCCCATGGCGCGGGCGGTCTGGTCCCAGCCGCCGCCCGGGTCGGCCGGCGCCATGACCTCGAGGCGGTTGACCGGGTCCGCCCCACCGCCGCCGGAGGCGGCACCCGAGGTGCCGGAGGCGCACGCCGCGGTGGCGAGGAGCGCGGCCGCACCGGCGCCGGCGAGCGCGGCGCGCAGGGCACGGGAGCGCAGCGGGCGGGCGGTGGGGCGGGGAGCGGTGGGGCTGGGCACGTGGCGACCTCCTCGTCGTCCCGCCTCGTCGTCGGGGCGGGAGAGCCGTGCGGCTCGATGACGACGAGGGTGCGCGTGCTCCCAGCGGCTGCCCAGCATGCGGCCGTACTGGTGGTATCGGCCCTTGTGGTGGTTCTGGTCGTATCGGTCGCGCGGCCTGGGGGGCTGCTCGTCCCCCCGGGCGCCCGGGGTCGGTGATGATGGCCTCATGCGCCGGCCGATGCCGCTCGGCCCGCAGCTCCTCGCGCTGCAGGCCCTCATCGTGCTGTCCTGCGTGGTGCTCGCCGGGTCCGCCGCGGTCTCGCTGCAGCAGCGCCAGATCCGCGACGCCTACACGGAGCAGATGCTCGCGGTGGCGACCAACGCCGCGACCCTGCCCGACGTCGTCGAGGCCTACGAGCAGCCCGGTGGTCCGGGCGACGACCTGCAGGACCTCGCGAACCTCCTGCAGGAGGCCTCGAAGGTCTCGTTCGTGGTGTTCCTCGACGCCGACGGGATCCGCCTGAGCCACCCCGACCCGGCGCTCATCGGCTCCCCGAGCACGACCAGCGCCGCCGAGGTCCTGGAGGGGAAGCCCTTCGTCGGCACCCAGACGGGGACCCTGGGGCCGTCGCTGCGGGCGAAGATGCCGATCCGCGACTCCGCGGACCGCATCGTCGGGGCGGTCTCGGTGGGCGTCGTCGAGTCCGAGCTCGACGACGACTTCACCGAGGACGTCCCCTGGCTGGCCGCGTGGCTCGGAGGCGCCGCGGTGCTCGGCTCGGTGGGCTCCTACCTGCTCACGCGCCTCGTGCGCCGCCGGATCTCGGGTCTGGAGCCCGACGAGATCGCCAGGCTGCTCCAGGCCCGCGAGGCGATGCTCCACGGCATCCGCGAAGGCGTCGTCGCCGTCGACGAGCGCGGTCGCGTGGCGCTCGTCAACGACGAGGCCTGCCGCCTGCTCGACCTCGACGGCGCGGAGGCCGACCGCGGCGGTGGCGGCGTGGTCGGCTCCCGCGCGGCCGACGTCCTCGACCCCGCCGCGCTGGCGCTGCTGGAGGCGGGAGACGACGCCGTCGACGCGCCCCTGCTCGTGGGGGAGCGGGTGCTGCTGGCCAGTCGCACCCCGGCGCTCGTGCACGGCCGCCGCGTGGGCCGGGTGCTGACGGTGAGGGACCGCACCGAGCTGTCGGGCGCGGTGCGCGAGCTGGACGGGGAGCGCAGCCTCACCAGCACCCTGCGGGCGCAGGCCCACGAGTTCAGCAACCACCTGCACGTGCTGCGCGGCCTGCTGGAGCTCGGCCGCACCGCCGACGCCGCCGCGCTCATCGACAGGCTGGGCGGCGGGGGCCGGCTGCTGTCCGGGGCCGGTCTGGGCGGGGTCGAGGACGCGTCGGTCTCCGCGCTGCTCATGGCCAAGGCGGCCCTGGCGCGCGAGCGCGGCGCCGAGCTGGTCGTCACACCCGCCTCGAGGGTCGCCGAGGGTGCCGGTGACGACGTGCTCACCGTGCTCGGCAACCTCGTCGACAACGCGCTCGACGCGGCCGGGCAGGGCGGCCGGGTGGTCGTCGAGGTGCGGACCGGCGCCGACGGCGGTGGGGTGCTGGCTGTCGACGACGACGGCCCGGGCGTGCCCGAGGCGCTGCGCGAGGAGGTGTTCCGGGTGGGGGTGACCACCAAGGCCGGCGGTGGGGGCCACCACGGCCAGGGCATCGGCCTGGCGCTGGTGGCCCGGATCGCGGCGCGCCGCGGCGGCTCCGCGGCGGTGACCCGCTCGGCGCTGGGCGGGGCGCGCGTCGAGGTGGTCCTCGGCGGGAGCGGGCGCCCGGCGCCGTCCTCGGGGCAGCTGGCGGGGGCCGGCGCGTGAGCGAGCGGCCGCTGGGGGTGCTGGTGGTCGACGACGACCCCGCCGTCGCCTCCCTGCACCAGGCCTACGTCGGCACGCTGGCGGGGTTCACCTGCGTCGGGGTGGTCCACCGCGGCGTCGACGCGCTGCGCGCCGTCGAGGCGCTGCGGCCCGACCTCGTGCTGCTCGACGTCCACCTGCCCGACGTGCCCGGCACCGAGGTGCTGCGCGTGCTGCGGGCGAGCGGGTCCGACGTCGACGTGGTGGTCGTGACCGCCGCGCGCGAGCTCGACGTGGTGCGGGCCTCGATGTCGGGCGGGGTGGTCGACTTCCTGGTGAAGCCGTTCTCCCTCGCGCTGTTCACCGACAGGCTCCAGGCGTACGCGGCGCACCGGCGGCAGCTGGCGCGCACGGGGAGCGGTGGTGCGGCGGGGCTGGAGCAGGACGACGTCGACAGGCTGCTCCACCCCGTCGCGCGCGCCGCAGCGGGCCCGGCGGCGCCCGAGCGCCTGCCCAAGGGGCTCTCGCACCGCAGCCTGGAGCTGGTGGTGCAGGTGCTGCGCTCGGCCCCCGAGCCCGACCTGTCCGCCGGCGAGGTGGCCGCGCGCTGCGGCATGGCCCGGGTCAGCGCCCGGCGGTACCTGGAGCACCTGGAGCAGACGGGCCGGGCCGCCGTCAGGCCCCGGTACGGGGTGGCCGGCCGCCCGGAGAACGGCTACGCCTGGCTGCAGCGCTGACCGGTCGGAGCAGGGGCGCGGCGGGCACCTGGCCAGGGGCTCGTTAGGCTCGCGGGTGCACCCCGCGGCCGGGTCGGACGCCCCTGACGGGCCCGGCGCGCCGCGGGAACCCGCAGCGGCCGACGACGGAGGCGCAGCCCCAGTGGACCTGTTCGAGTACCAAGCACGCGACCTGTTCGAGTCCCACGGAGTCCCGGTGCTGCCGGGTCTCGTGGCCACGACCCCCGAGGAGGCCCGCGCCGCTGCCGAGCAGCTGGGCGCCGGCGTCGATGGCAAGGTCGTCGTGGTCAAGGCCCAGGTGAAGGTCGGCGGCCGCGGCAAGGCCGGCGGCGTGAAGGTGGCGAGGTCCGCCGACGAGGCCGAGGCCCGCGCCCGCGACATCCTCGGCATGGACATCAAGGGCCACACGGTCCACAAGGTCATGATCGCGGCGGGCGCCGACATCGCGACCGAGTACTACGTCTCCCTGCTGCTCGACCGCGCCGAGCGCCGCTACCTGGCGATGGCCAGCGTCGAGGGCGGCATGGAGATCGAGCAGCTCGCCGTGGAGCGCCCCGAGGCGCTGGCCCGCGTGGCCGTCGACCCGGCCGTCGGCATCGACGCCGCGAAGGCCACCGAGATCACGACCGCCGCGGGCTTCGGCGACGACGTCGCCGCCCAGGTGGCCGACGTCCTCGAGAAGCTCTGGACCGTCTACCGCGAGGCCGACGCCACGCTGGTCGAGGTCAACCCGCTGGTCCTCACCGGTGACGGCCGCGTGGTGGCCCTGGACGGCAAGGTGTCGCTCGACGACAACGCCTCCTTCCGCCACCCCGAGACCGCCGCGCTCGCCGAGGAGGAGGCCGCCGCGGGCGACCCGCTCGAGGCCAAGGCGCGCGCCAGCCACCTCAACTACGTCAAGCTCGACGGCGAGGTCGGCATCATCGGCAACGGCGCGGGGCTCGTCATGAGCACCCTCGACGTGGTCGCCCAGGCCGGCGAGGAGTTCGGCGGCGTCAAGCCCGCCAACTTCCTCGACATCGGCGGCGGCGCCTCGGCGCAGGTGATGGCCAACGGCCTCGACGTCATCCTGGGCGACCCCCAGGTCAAGAGCGTCTTCGTCAACGTCTTCGGTGGCATCACCGCGTGCGACGCGGTCGCCAACGGGATCGTCCAGGCGCTGGAGATCCTCGGTGACGAGGCCACCAAGCCGCTCGTCGTGCGACTCGACGGCAACAACGTGGTGGAGGGCCGGCGCATCCTCGCTGAGGCCGCGCACCCGCTGGTGACCGTGGTGGACACGATGGACGGCGCGGCCCGCAAGGCCGCCGAGCTGGCCGCCCAGGCCTGAAGGGAGAACAACTGTGGCGATCTTCCTAACCGCTGAGTCCAAGGTCATCGTGCAGGGCATGACCGGCTCCGAGGGCCGCAAGCACACCCAGCGGATGCTCACCTCCGGCACCGCCATCGTCGGCGGTGTGACTCCCGGCAAGGGGGGTCAGCAGGTCGAGTTCGAACAGGGTGCGGTGCCTGTCTTCAACT
>JAKONK010000224.1 GCA_022701985.1 Actinomycetales bacterium | reverse complement strand
CGCCGTCCCGACCAGCTGCGCGACGTGACCATCACGCGGCGCTACCTCGAGGCCGGTGAGGGCAGCGTCCTCGTCGAGTTCGGCCGCACCAAGGTGCTGTGCGTCGCCTCCCTCACCGAGGGCGTCCCCCGCTGGAAGAAGGGCTCCGGCTCGGGCTGGGTCACCGCCGAGTACGCGATGCTCCCGCGCGCCACGAACACCCGCAGCGACCGCGAGTCCGTCAAGGGCAAGGTCGGCGGGCGCACCCAGGAGATCAGCCGCCTGGTGGGCCGGTCGCTCCGCGCCGCCGTCGACGTCACCAAGCTCGGCGAGAACACCGTCGTGCTCGACTGCGACGTGCTCCAGGCCGACGGCGGCACCCGCACGGCCGTGATCACCGGCGCCTACGTGGCCCTCCACGACGCCGTCACCTGGGCGCGGGAGAAGGGCATGGTCAAGAAGGACCCGCTGCGCGGGTCGGTCGCCGCCGTGAGCGTCGGCATCGACAGGGGCCAGCCGGTGCTCGACCTCGAGTACGTCGAGGACGTCCGCGCCGAGACCGACATGAACGTCGTGATGACCGGTGACGGGCGCTTCGTGGAGGTGCAGGGCACCGCCGAGGGCCAGCCGTTCGACAGGGCCGAGCTCGACGCGCTGCTGGAGCTGGCCGCTGGCGGGTGCGCCGAGCTGACCCGCCTGCAGCGCGAGGCGCTCGGCCTGTGACGGGGCCCTCGACGCGGGTCGTCCTCGCCACCCGCAACGCCCACAAGGTCGGCGAGCTGCGCGCGATCCTCGCGCCGCACCTGCCGGCCGGGCTCGACGTGGAGCTGCTCGCCGTCGGAGACCCGTCGCTGCCGGAGGTCCCCGAGGTGGTCGAGGACGAGGTCACCTTCGCCGGCAACGCCCTGCTCAAGGCGCGGGCCGTGGCGCGTGCCACCGGGCTGGTCGCCGTCGCCGACGACTCGGGCATCGCCGTCGACGTCCTGGGCGGCGCGCCGGGCATCTTCTCCGCGCGCTGGGCGGGCCGCCACGGCGACGACGCCGCCAACCTGGCCCTCCTGCTCGCGCAGGTGGCCGACGTGCCCGACGCCCACCGCGGCGCGGCGTTCGTGTGCGCGGCGGCGCTCGTGACCCCCGACGGTCACGAGCACGTCGAGCTGGGCGAGCTCCGCGGCCGCCTCGCCCGTGAGGCGCGCGGTGCCGGCGGGTTCGGCTACGACCCGGCCCTGGTGCCCGACGGCCTCGACGTGAGCTGCGCCGAGCTGGCTCCCGAGCAGAAGGACGCCATCAGCCACCGCGGACAGGCGTTCCGCGCGCTCGCGCCCGAGCTCGCCCGGGTGCTGTCCCGGGCCTGACAAGATGGCGGGTCGACCCGGCAGCGGGCCGGTCGGCGAGCCGCCGGTGACGGCCGGGACGGGGGCACGGGTGGAGCGCGAGCCGCGGTCGCTCCCCGACGTCGTCTCCCCGGCGTGGATGTCCCTGGACGCCGACGACCGCGTCACCGGCATGAACCGGGCGGCGGAGGTGCTCGTGGGCGCGCCGCGCGAGGAGGTCCTCGGCTCCCTGCTCTGGGACCGGTACCCGCACTCGCGCGACCACGACTTCGGCCCCCACTACGCGCAGGCCCGCAGCACCGGCAGGGCCGTCGTCTTCGAGGCCTGGGGGACGACCGTCCAGCGCTGGCTGTCGGTCTACGCCGTCCCCGACGGCGACGACCTCGACGTCTACATGATCGACGTCACCGACCGGCGCCAGGCGCGCCGCGAGCTCGAGGAGACCGTCCGGCGCCTGGAGCTGCTGGGGTCGGTGAGCGAGCTGCTGGCCCACGGCACCGAGCAGGGCCTCGCCGTCAGCGAGCTCGCGCAGCTGGTGGTGCCCGAGCTGGCCGACTGGTGCACCGTCACGGTCGTGCAGACCGGACGGCTGCGCCGCACCCTGGGCCACGCCCACCGCGACCCGGCCCTCGACGACGTGCTGGCTCGCTACGCCGCCTACCAGGCCGCCACGATGAGCCGCGAGGCCGCCGTCGCCGTCTGCCTGCGCACGGGCCGCGAGGTCCTCGTGCCGCAGCTGCCGCCCCTGGGCGACTGGGTCGGCGACGACGACGCCCGCGCGCTGCTGGAGGTGCTGGCCCCCAGCTCGGTGCTCGTGCTGCCGCTCGCCGCGGGCGGGCGCACCCTCGGGGCGATGGCCCTCGTGCGCACCGAGCCCGGCGTCGCGCGCAGCGAGCAGGAGCTCGACACCGCCCGCGAGGTGGCCCGCCGCGCCGGGCTGGCGCTGGAGAACGCCCGCCTGCACGCCGAGCGCGCCGCGCTCGCCGAGGCCCTGCAGCGCAGCCTGCTGACGGCCCCGCCGCAGCTGGAGGGGCTCGACCTCGCCGTCCGCTACGTGGGGGCCGCGCAGGAGGTGCAGGTCGGCGGCGACTGGTACGACGCGTTCCGCCAGCGCGACGGCGGCGCCGTGCTCGTCATCGGCGACGTCATCGGCCACGACTCGCGCGCCGCCGCGGCCATGGGGCAGGTCCGCGGGCTGCTGCGAGGCATCGCGCGCGCGACGGGGGCCGGGCCGGCGGCCCTGCTGAGCGCCGTCGACGAGGCGCTCGACGGCCTCGAGGTGGTCACGTCGGCCACGTGCGTGGTCGCGCGGCTCGAGACCACCCCGGCGGGCGGACGCCGCCTGGTCTGGTCGAACGCCGGTCACCCCCCGCCGGTGCTGCGCCTGCCCGACGGCACCACCACCCTGCTCGAGGGCGACGACGCCGACCTGCTGCTCGGCATCGACCCCACCGCGCGCCGCCGGGAGCAGTCCGCGGAGCTGCCGCCCGGCAGCGTGCTGCTGCTGTGCACCGACGGGCTCGTGGAGCGCCGGGAGACCTCGCTCGACGTCGGCCTGGCAGACCTGCGCGCAGCGCTCGCCCAGGAGGGGCACCTCCCCCCGGGTGAGCTGTGCGACGCCCTGCTGGCCCGGCTCGTGCCCGAGGTCTCCGAGGACGACGTCGCCCTGCTCGCCGTGCGGGTGCTCTGACCCCGTCCGGGCGCCCTCGTCGTGGTGGTGCGCGAGGCGGGACTCGAACCCGCACGCCCGGAGGCACAGGGACCTAAACCCTGCGTGGCTGCCAGTTTCACCACTCGCGCTGGCGCGCGGCCCGGGGGCGCGCACCGCCTGGCCGACGGTCAGTCGACGCCGAGCTCCTTGCGGAGCCGGGCGACGTGACCGGTGGCCTTGACGTTGTAGCTGGCGCTGCGCACCACGCCCTCGGGGTCGACCACCACGGTGGAGCGCAGCAGGCCCGTGCTGGTGCGCCCGTACATCGTCTTCTCGCCCCAGGCGCCGTAGCGCTCGATGACGCCGCGCTCGGTGTCGCTGGCGAGGGGGAAGGGCAGCTGCTCCTCCGCGACCCAGCTCTCGAGCTTCGGCAGCGGGTCGGGTGAGATGCCGACCACGTCGAAGCCCGCCGCGGTCAGCGAGGCGAGGTTGTCGCGGAAGTCGCAGGCCTGGGTGGTGCAGCCCGGCGTGCCGGCCGCGGGGTAGAAGTAGACGACCACGGACCGGCCGCGGTGCTCGGACAGCTGCCAGCTGCCGCCGTGGGTCGCCGGGAGGGTGAAGTCCGGGGCGAGGTCACCCGGTTCGAGGCGGTCGGACACGCCCGTCAGGCTAGTGCGGACGCACCCGGTCCGGGGGCCTGGGGCTGCTGAGCGGCGCGCTGGGCACTAGCGTCCGGTCCATGAGCGTCCCGCCCGACGAGCCCGCGCGCCTCGAGCGCGAGATCAGCCTCCACCAGCAGCACCTCGCGGCCACGGTCGACGAGCTCGCCGCCCGCGTCGCCCCCAAGGCCCTGGCCCAGCAGGGCGTCGCCTCCGCGCAGGCCAGGGCCAAGGAGCTCGTGCTCGACTCCGACGGCGCGGTGCGCGTCGAGAGGCTCGCCGCCGTCGGCGGCGCCGTGGTCGCCGTCGTGGGTCTGTTCACGGGGCTCGCGGTCCGCCGCCGGCACTGAGGTCCCACGCACCGCGCTGCGTCTCGGCCGTTCCGGGCCGGGGCGCAGCGGGTAGCGTCGGACGGTGTGAGCCCGTCGTCCGACAGCACCCCCACCAGCGCGCCCGACCCCGCCGCCCCCGCGGGTGGCACCCCGGCCGGTGGTGACGGCAGGCTCCCGATCCGCATGCTGCACGACCGCGTGCTCGTCGCGACCGACGCCGAGGCCGGGGAGCGCCGCTCCGGCGCCGGCATCCTCATCCCCGCCACCGCCGCGGTGGGCAAGCGCCTGTCGTGGGGCGAGGTCGCCGCCACCGGGCAGCACGTGCGCCAGGTGCGCCTGGGCGACCGCGTGCTCTTCGACCCCGAGGACCGCTCCGAGGTCGAGCTGTCCGGGCGCGAGTACGTGCTCCTGCGCGAGCGCGACCTGCACGCGGTGGCGGCGCCGCGGGTCGAGGCCGGCTCGACCGGGCTCTACCTCTGAGCGCCGCCCGGCCGCCCGGGGCCCCGCAGCCCGCAGCCGCCCGGCCCAACGCCCGCTACACCGTCCTCGACGCCCCGGGGCCGCTGCCGCGCGACATGCTGCGCGACCTGCTCTCCATCCGCCGCGACCCGCTCGCCTACCTGGAGCGCACCGCGGCCCGCTTCGGGGACCGCGTCGCCTTCCCGATGCCGAAGACCCCCGTGCTGCTGGTGGGCACCACCGCCGGCGCCCGGCGCGTGCTGGTGGAGAACGCGGGCGCCTGGTCCAAGGCCACCATCCAGTACGGCGCCCTGTCGCTGGTCACCGGGAGCGGCCTGCTGACCAGCGACGGGAGCGCCTGGCGCGAGGCGCGTCGCGTGGCCCAGCCCGCGTTCCACCGCTCGGGCCTGGCCGCCGTGGCGGAGCAGTCCGTGGCGGCCGCCGAGCGCGTGCGGGCCCGCGCCGCCGTCGAGGGCGAGGTCGTCGACGTCGACGCCGCTGTCCTGCAGGCCACCCTCGAGGTGGTCGGGCGCACGCTGTTCGGCGGAGACGTCACCGCCGACGGCGAGCGGGTGGTGGCCGCCGTGCTCGAGGCGCTCGAGGTGGTCATCGGACGCGCCCGCACCCCGCTGCCCGGCTGGCTCCCGACACCGGCGACGCGCCGCCTCGCGCGGGCGAACCGCGTCATGGACGAGGTGGTCGCGCGCGTCGTCGCCCGCCGCCGCACCGCGGGAGACCTCGGCGACGACCTGCTCGGCCTGCTGCTGCGGGCGGTCGACGAGGGCCGCCTGCCCCCGGAGTCGGTGCGCGCCGAGCTGGTCACGATGGTCATCGCCGGACACGAGACGGTGGCCTCCTGCCTCACCTGGACCCTCGACCTGCTCGCCCAGAACCCCGGGGCGCAGGACCGCCTGCACGCCGAGCTCGACGCCGTCCTCGGCGCCGAGGGGGGTGCGGGCCACCGCGCCCCGGCCTGGGAGGACCTGCGCGACCTGACCTGGACCCGCGCCGTGGTCGACGAGTCGCTGCGCCTCTACCCGCCGGCCTGGGTGGTGACCCGGCGCGCCGAGAGCGACGACGTCGTGGACGGCACCGCGGTGCCGGCGGGCACGCTCGTGATCGTCAGCCCGTGGCTGCTGCAGCGGCGCGCCGACGTCCACCCCGACCCGGAGCGCTTCGACCCGGGCCGGTTCACCGGGGAGGGGCCCGAGGTGCCCCGCGGGTCGTACCTGCCCTTCGGCGCCGGGGCGAGGCTCTGCATCGGTCGCGACTTCGCGCTGACCGAGGCGGTGCTCGTGCTCGCGGCCCTGCTGCGCGACCGCCGGGTCGACCCGGTACCGGGTGACGAGCCGGTGCTGGAGGCCCTGGTGACGCTGCGACCCCGCGGGGGGCTGCGGCTGCGGCTGCGCCGTCGCTGACCACCCGCTGGCCCCGCCCCGCTGACCGAGCCCTGCTGACCGGGCCCCGCACTGAGGTTGCTCAACCCAACCACCTCGCGAGCCGATGAGTGGGACAGGACCTGCGGGGGCGGGTCCAGGGGGAGGCACCACGTGGGGACCACCGGTCGAGCCGCGCGCAGGAGGCCGTGGCCGAGCGGGCGCACCTGGCTGCTGGGCCTGCTGGCGCTGGGACTGCTCTGCCTGCTGGCGGTCGACGCGCCCGCCGAGCGCTCCGTCCTCGCCCGGACCGCCTCCTGGGCCGTGCTCTGGCTCGCCTCGAGCGCGCTGGTCCTCGCCCGCGCGCTGCGGGGCGGCGCCGACCAGCGGCTGTGGCGCGCCGTGGCCCTGTTCGTGGTCGTGGTCGGCGCGGCGGTCGTGGCGCACCCCCTGCTCACCGGCCTGCGCGTCGGTGGGGCGCTGCCGCTGCTGCCCCTGGCGCTCGCCGTGCTCACGACCTCCCTCGTCGTCTACAGCGCCTTCGTGCGCTGGAACCTCACCCGCACCCACTCCGGTGACCCGGGCGACCTGCTCAACGCGGTCAGCGCCGTGCTCACCGGCCAGGCGCTGCTGGGGCTCGCCGTCGGGAGCCTCGTGCCCTCCTCGCTCGACCTGCCGCCGTGGCAGCTGCAGCCCGTGCTGGCCTCGGGGGCGGCCGCCATCGTGCTGACGGGCACGGTGCTCTCCACGGCGATGACCGCCGGCGGGGGCCGCGACCGCACGGCGTGGCTCTTCGTGGTCGGCTGCGTCGCAGCGCTCGCGGGAGCCGGCTGCCTGGCGGTCGGCACCGAGACCGGCTCCCCGGTCCCGGGCACGGGTGCCTGGCTGGGCGTCGCCGCCGTGTGCGCCGGTCTGGCCGCGGTCCTGTCGCGGACGGTCTCGGTACCGCTCACCGTCGACGGCGTCTCGGCCACCGTCGGCGCCTACGCCGTGCTCCTGCTGGCGCTGCTCGTCATCACCGCCGACGGGCTGCTCGCCCTGGCCGGTGCCGGCACCACGGACCCCTGGGTGCTGGTCGCCGGTGGGCTCGGGGCCGCCGGCGCCGCGACCCGCCTGCTGCTGAACATCACCGAGCTGTCCCAGCTCGACGCCACCCGCCGCGAGGCGGTCACCGACGAGCTCACGGGCCTGGCCAACCGGCGCGGTGTGCTGCGGGCGGTCGGCCGCCTGCACGCCGCTGCGACCCCGTTCGCCGTGGCGCTGCTGGACCTCGACAGGTTCAAGGAGGTCAACGACGACCTCGGCCACGCGGCGGGCGACGCGCTCCTGGTGGGGGTGGCGCGCCGGCTCGAGGGTGTCGGGGTGCCGCACGACCGGAGCGCGGCGGGCGCGCTCGCGGGCAGGCTCGGTGGCGACGAGTTCGCCGTCGTCGTCCCCCTGCCACCGCACCCCGCTGCCCGCGAGGCCGCCGTCGCGTGGAGCGCCGCCCTGGTGGAGGCGCTGGCTCCCGCGTACGACCTCGGCACCTCAGCCGTGCACGTGGGGTGCAGCGCCGGCGTGGTCGTGCACCCGGCGGAGGCCGCCGAGCCCGCCGGCGGCGGCGGTGCTGACGACGACGTCGTCACGGAGCTGCTGCGGCGTGCGGACGCCGCGATGTACGCCGCCAAGCGCTCGGGCGGCGGCGTGCAGCTCTTCGAGCCCGCGCTGCACGGCAGGTCCGAGCCGGGGCTGCGCACGGCGGAGGAGCTGCGTCGTGCCCTCGAGGTCGGGGAGCTGGTGCTGCACCACCAGCCGCAGCTCTGCGTCGCCACCGGGGAGGTGGTGGGCGTCGAGGCGCTGGTGCGGTGGCGGCACCCCGAGCGCGGCCTGCTGCTGCCGGGGGAGTTCCTGCCGGTGGCCGCCGAGCACGGCCTGCTGCGCGCCGTCACGTCCGAGGTGCTCCGCCAGGCGGTGGCCCAGTCCGCCCGGTGGCGCGCCGCGGGGCTCGACCTCCGGATGAGCGCGAACGTCTCCGCCGGCGACCTCGCCGACCCGACGCTGCCCGCGGAGGTGGCCGAGCTGCTCTCGCGCCACGGCGTGCCCGCCGACCGCCTGGTGCTGGAGGTGACCGAGGCCGAGCTGGCCGACGACGCCGAGCGCGCGGCGCGCGCCCTCGCCGACCTCGCGGAGCTCGGCGTGTGGACCAGCATCGACGACTTCGGCACCGGGTGGTCGTCGCTGGCGCGGCTGCACCGGCTGCGGTTCACCGAGCTCAAGCTCGACAGGTCGTTCACGGCGCTGCTGCTCCACGACCCGCGCGCGGCCGCCATCACCGCCAGCACCGTCGACCTGGCGCACGCCCTGGGCCTGCGGGTGGTGGCCGAGGGGGTGGAGGACGCCGCGACGCTGGGGCACCTGGCCCGGCTGGGGTGCGACGAGTCGCAGGGGTGGCTGCACGCCCCGGCCATGAGCGGTGGCGACCTGCACGCGTGGGTGCTGGCGCGGCGGCGACCCGCCGCCGTGGCGGGTGCGGGCGCCCGCACGACGACGGAGGGCCCCGGCAGCCTCAGCTAACCGGGACCCTCCGTGCTGGTGCGCCCCCTGGGACTTGAACCCAGAACCCGCTGATTAAGAGTCAGCTGCTCTGCCAATTGAGCTAGGAGCGCGTAGCGAGAAGAACTCTACCAGGCCCCGGGCGGGCTGCTGGCGTCCCTCCTCACCGCGGTGGGCGGCGCGCTCAGTGCGCCGCCACGACCCGCTCGTCGTCGGGCTGCGCGCTCCCGCGCACGAAGAACGCCGTGACGACGGCCAGCGACGCGACCACCGCCCCGATGAGCAGCGCCGTCGCGATGCCGTCGGCGGTCGCGGCGACCGGGTCGGCGCCGGCGGCCGTGCCGGAGGCGGCGACGGCGGTCATCGTCGCGACGAACAGCGCGATGCCCGCCGCGGCCGCCACCTGCTGCACGGTGCTCACCACGGCCGAGCCGTGGGAGTACAGGTGCGGCGGCAGCGAGCCCAGGCTCGCGGTGAACAGCGGCGTGAACACCAGCGCCAGCCCCGCGGAGAGCGCCACGTGCAGCACCAGGAGCAGCCACCACGGCGTCGTCGTGCTGACCACGACCGTCATGGTCCACAGCACCGCCGCGACCAGCGCCGTGCCGGGCACGAGCAGCGGGCGCGGCCCCACGCGGTCGTAGGCGCGGCCCACGTGGGGGGCCGCCAGGCCCATGACCAGACCGCCGGGCAGCAGGAGCAGCCCGCTGCTGAGCACGGAGAGGCCGAGCACCGTCTGCATGAGCAGCGGCAGCAGGATGATCGTCCCGAACAGCGCCATCATGCTCACCACGAACATGACCACCGACACCGCGAAGACGGGGGTGCGGAAGGTCCGCAGGTCGAGCAGGACGCCGGGGCGGGTGTCGTCGTCGCCGCGGCGCTGCAGGCGCAGCTGGCGGAGCACGAACAGCCCGGTCACCACGACGCCGGCGCCGATCGAGGCCGCGCTGACGGCCACCCCCGAGCCACCGCCCTCACCCAGGTGCGACAGCCCGTAGACCAGACCGCCGAAGCCGACCGCCGACAGCACCACGCTCAGCACGTCGAGCCGCGTGGCCCCCGGCTCGGTGACGTCGCGCATGCGGCGCGCCCCCAGCACCAGGACGGCGACGGCGACCGGCAGCACCACCACGAACAGGAACCGCCAGCTCAGGTGCTCCAGCACCAGGCCGGAGATGGTCGGGCCGATGGCGGGGGCCACCGCGATCACCACGGAGATGTTGCCCATCGTGCGGCCGCGCACCGCCGGCGGCACCAGCGTCATCACCGTGGTGATGAGCAGCGGCATCATGATCGCCGTCCCGCTCGCCTGGACGACGCGCGCCACGAGCAGCACCCCGAAGCCAGGAGCCACCACCGCGAGGGCCGTGCCGGCGGTGAACAGCGACATCGCCGTCAGGTAGAGCACCCGCGAGCGCACGCGCTGCAGCAGGAACCCGGTGACGGGGATGACGACGGCCATCGTCAGCAGGAAGCCGGTGGTCAGCCACTGCGCCGCGGTGGCGGTGATGCCGAGGTCGCCCATGAGGTGGGGGATCGCCACGCCCATGACCGTCTCGTTGAGGATCACGACGAACGCCGCCACGAGCAGCAGCCGGATCACGGCGCGGTCGCGCGGGGAGGTCTCGACGGCGGCCGGTGCGGCGCTCCCGCTGGTGGGACGGGCGGAGACGTCGGTCATGGAGGGCCTTCCGGAGCGCGCGGGGAGACCCTCTCCGGGTCACCGGAGCGTGCAGCGCCCGGGAGGCCCGCTGTCTTCCCGCGCCGTCGGCGTGGCTAGCGTCGAGCGGGTGAGACCGCAGGACACCGTGATCTGGCACGTCTTCCCCCTCGGCTTCACCGGCGCCGAGGCCAGCGCCGCCCCCGACACCCCCGTGGCGCACCGCCTCGCGCACGTCGAGGGCTGGCTCGACCACCTCGTGGCCCTCGGCGCGAACGCCCTGCAGCTCGGCCCGGTCTTCGACAGCGAGACCCACGGGTACGACACGCGCGACCACCTCCGCGTCGACCCCCGCCTCGGCGACGAGGGCGACCTGCGCCACCTCGTCGAGCAGGCCCACGCCCGCGGCGTGCACGTGGTCCTCGACGGCGTCTTCCACCACGTCGGCCGCTCCCACCCCCGCTTCCGCGCCGCGCTCGCGGGTGATGCGGAGTCGGCGGCCTGGTTCCGCCGCGACGGCTCCCGCGACGACGGCTGGGCCGTCTTCGAGGGCCACCACCAGCTGGTGGCGCTCGACCACGGCAACCCCGCGGTGCTGGAGCACGTCGTCGGGGTGGTGCGGCACTGGCTCGACGCGGGCGTCGACGGGTGGCGCATGGACGCGGCCTACGCCGTCCCGACCTCCTTCTGGCGCGCGGTGAGCGACGCCGTCCGCGAGAGCCACCCGCACGCGTGGCTGCTGGGTGAGGTGATCCACGGCGACTACGCCGCCTTCGTGGAGGAGTCGGGCTTCGACTCGGTGACGCAGTACCGGCTGTGGAAGGCCGTCTGGAGCAGCCTCAACGACGCCAACCTCTTCGAGGTCGAGTGGGAGCTGCGCCACCACGGCGAGCTGCTGCAGCGCTTCCTGCCCACCACGTTCCTGGGCAACCACGACACCACCCGCATCGCCTCGCAGCTGACCGACGAGCGCCACCTCGCCCACGCGCTGACGGTCCTGTTCACGGTCGGGGGCGTGCCGGCGGTCTACTCGGGTGACGACCACGCCTTCCGCGGGGTCAAGGAGGAGCGCGCCGGCGGCGACGACGCCGTGCGTCCGGCGTTCCCGGCCTCGCCGGGGGAGCTGTCCCCGCTGGGCGCGCCGGTCTTCGACCTGCACCAGCGGCTCGTCGGGCTGCGCCGCCGCCACCCCTGGCTCGCGCGGGCGCGGGTCGAGGTGGAGCGGCTGGAGAACCCCGTGCTGGTCTACCGGGCGAGCGACCCCGACGACGGCTCGCGCGGTCTGACCGTGGCGCTGAACCTGTCGGACGAGGCGCTCGACGTCGCCGTCCGGCCGGGGGAGCGGCTCCTGGTCGGTGGCACCGGGCCGCACGAGGCGGCGGTCTTCGGCGCGGAGTGAGCCCGTCAGGCGACGCTGGGGGGCCGTCCAGCACTCCCGCGGAGCGACGCCGACCGGGTCCAGCGCACCCGGGGCGAGGGCGATGAGGGCTCAGCCCCGGCCCAGGTGCTCCTGCAGGAAGGCCAGCACGGCGTCGTACGTCGGGTCGGGGTCGGTGCCCTCGGTGGTGGTCCCGCCCGCCGTCGTCCTGACGAGGCGGTCCGGAGCGCCGCCGCTCAGGTAGGCGTCGGTGTGGCCGGCTCCGGACACGAGGGTCAGGCTCGCGGTGGCGCCCGCCCGCTCGTACGCCGCGAAGAGCAGCTCGGACTGCTGGTGGGGCACGTTCGGGTCGGCCGTGCCGTGGGCGATCCACACCGGAGGGCTGTCGGCGCCGACGTAGCCGGTCGGGTCGGCCCGCTCCGTGGCGGCGGGGTCGGACTGGATCGGGAAGCCCATGAGCATCGACTCGGGCGAGCCGGCCGGGTCGTGCTCGGCGCCGTCGGGCAGGCGCTGGGCGTCCATCTGCAGGAAGGCCGTCGGGCCGAACAGGTCGACGACGGCCTGGACGTCGCTGCGCTGGTCGGCGTTGCCGAGCTCGGCGCCCTCGAGGTCGGGCACGCCCGTGACCACGCCGGCCATCACCGCGCCCCAGGCCCCGCTGCTCGTGCCGGCGGTGACGACGCGGTCGGCGTCGAGGCCGAGCTCGTCGGCGCGCGAGCGCAGGTAGCGGACGGCGGCCTTCACGTCGTGCAGCTGGGCCGGGAACCGCGCCTGGGCGCTGCTGCGCACGTTGACACCGGCCACGGCGTAGCCGAGCGGCCCCCAGCGCTGCGCCAGGCCGGCGGCCGTGGTGCCGCCCGACAGGTCGGTGCTCCCGCCCTTGGTGTCGTCGCCCTGGAACGCCGACCCCGCCTGGAACAGCACCACCGGCCACGGGCCCGGGGTGCCGTCGGGCAGGTGCAGGTCGAGCAGGTGGGCCGTGGTCGAGCCGTCAACGGGCTCGGCGTAGGCCTGGTCGGCGAGCACGCGCACGGAGACCTCGCTGGGGGTGGTGCCGGTGCCCGCGCTGGTGCTCGGCGCGGGCGCGGTGGACGGCGCACCGGACGGCGCCGGTGCGGTGGCGGGGTCCGCGGTGCACGCGGACGCCGCCAGGGGGGTGGCGAGCGCCAGGCCGAGCAGGGCCCTGCGGCTCACCCGACCCGACGCTCCGCTCACACCCCAGTCTCACCCCGCAGCGCGTCAGCCGCCCAGCTGCTGCAGGAGCCCCGCCATCTCGGCGATCTCGGCGGTCTGGTCGGCCTCGATGCGCTCGGCGAGGGCCACGGCCTCGGGGGCCGCCCCCTCGGCCCGTTCCTGCTGGGCCATCTCGACGGCGTCGCGGTGGTGGGCGGTCATCTGCTCCAGGAACAGGCGGTCGTACTCGGTGCCCGTGGCGGCCGCCAGCGCGGCGGCGTCGTCGGCGCCCATCCCCGCCATGTCGTGGCCGTCGTGGGACCCGCCGTCCTCGCCCCAGGTGGCCAGCCAGCCCTCCATCTGGTCGATCTCGGGCTGCTGGGCCGCGACGACGCGCTCGGCGAGGGCCCGCACCTCGGGGGTGCTGGCGCGCTGGACGGCGTCCTGCGCCATGTCCAGGGCGCCCTGGTGGTGCACCACCATGCCGCTGGCGAACTCGACGTCGGCCTCGTTCGCCTCGCCGGCGCCGGACGGACCCTCCGACGCGGTCTGATCAGCGGCGGCGCCGGCCTCGCTGCCGTGCCCGCCGGTGTGGTCGGAGGGCTGGGCGCCGCACCCGGTGAGCAGGAGCGCGGCGAGCGCGGCGCCGGTGGCGGCGGCGAGGGCTCCGCCGCGCGCCCGGCGGGTGCGCGTCGGGGCGGGCGTGCTGACGGGGGTGCTGACAGGGGTGTGCGCGGGCGTGGTCACGGTGGGGTCCTCCGGGTGCTGGGGTGGGACGAGGGCGCGTCGGCGCACGCCCCGCGCTGCGGCGGGGTGGTGCCGTGGTGCCGCTACGTCCTGCGCACGCAGGAGGTGGCCGGGCCCGGTGGACCGGTGGCGGGCCGGGTGCGCCCGCGCGCACCGGCGGCTCCGAGGGCCGCGGCGGCCAGCGCCGTGGGGGCGCCACCGAGACCACCACCGGCCGGGTCGGAGAGCAGGCCGGCGACGGCGGCCGCCAGTCCCGCGGCCGCGGCGCCCGCGGCGAGGACGCAGTCGGCTGCGGTGCTCCCGGCACCGTGGTGGGGCGCACCGCCCGCGGGCGCGCCGTCGTGCCCGGTGGGGTGGGTGTCCGTGTGCCCGGTCATGTGCCCGGTCGAGTGCGCCGCGGGCGCCGCCGTCGCGGGGACCGCGCCGAGCGCGTGCATGCCGACGACGCCGAGCGCCACGGCGACGGCGGCGAGGACGAGCAGCAGCCTGCGCACGGGGCTCAGGAGCGCACGAGGCGGGCGATGGCCTCGGAGGCCTCGCGCACCTTCTCGTCGGCCTCGGGGCCCCCGCGGCGCGCGGCGTCGACGACGCAGTGCCCGAGGTGCTCGTCGAGGAGGCCTAGCGCGACGGCCTGCAGCGCCTTGGTGGTGGCGGAGACCTGCGTCAGGACGTCGATGCAGTACTTCTCCTCCTCGACCATCCGCTGCAGCCCCCTGACCTGGCCCTCGATGCGGCGCAGGCGCTTGAGGTGGTCGTCCTTGGCGTGCAGGTAGCCGTGCTGGTGCTGCTCCGCCGCTACCTCGTCCACCCCGGGAGGATACCCCCGGGGGGTGGCCGGCCGGGCTGGCCGGCGACCTCCTCGGGGTGTCGTCCACGTCGGTCGTCAGGCGGCCTCGTCGGCCCCGACCTCACCGAGCCAGGCGTCGAACCCGTCGGGCCGGCCGACCCACCGCTGCAGCCCGGCGGCCAGCTCGGCGTCGGTCAGCAGGGACTCGGCGAAGGCCGCCCGCACGCGCTCGGGGTCCTCGTCCACGCCCGTGACCACGAGGCGCGTGCTGCGGTCGACCCCGGCCCCGGTGGCGCCCCCGCCGTCGCGCCCGGGCAGCTGCCACGGGCCCGCGTCACCGATGCTGAGCTGCCCGCCCGCGCCGTCCCACACGCCCACGGCCCCGGGGCGCGTCGGCAGCCAGAACCGGCCGCGCCCCACCAGGTGGCCGCTGGCGAGCCGCTCGAGGTTCTCGTGCAGCCGCTCCGGGTGCACGGGGCGCCAGTCGGCCAGGTCCAGCGTCCACACGCCGTCGGCGTCGGGGGCGCCGCTGGGCGCGACGGCCCGCGGGTCCTCCCAGCGCGCCGAGGCGCGTGCGTCGTGGCGCCGCGCCAGCAGGGAGGCGCCCGAGGTGTCGCACGCCTGCTCGACCTGCGCCCGCACCCCGGGCAGCGCCAGGTGGTCCAGCAGCGCGCGCTCGCGGCCCGAGGCCCCCGGCGCCAGGACGAGGTCGGCCCCGCGCAGCTGGCGCGCGACCACCTCGCCGACGCTGCGGTCGTCGTCGCCGTGGGCGAGGTCGCGCTCGTCGAGGAGGTCGTCGCCGAGGACGTCGTGCAGGAGCCCCCCGGCGTCGACGGCGCAGACCACGCCGGCCAGGTCGAGCCAGCGCCGCGCGGGGGCGCCCTCGACGGCCCCGCCGAGCAGGCCGCGGACCACGGGCACGGGCTCGCTGGCCAGGGGGAGCGCGAGCAGCGCGGCGCTCCAGCGGCCCTCGCGGGCGAGGCGCACCAGGGTGGGGAGCAGGTCCTCGCGCAGCGCGCACGACAGGCAGGCGTGGTCGAGGGGGGTGGTGACGTCCTCCACCACGCCGGTGGCGTCGCTGACCACGCGGCGGAGCACCCCGGCGCCGGCCCCCGACAGGTCGTGGCGGACCACGACGGCGTCGGGCGCGTCCAGCTGCACGCTCATCACGACGGCGTCGCGGGCGGCGGCGTCGACGGCGATGAGGGCGGTCACGGGCAGGCGGGTGGGGCGGGTCGGCTCGGTCACGGGGGCTCCCGGCGGTCGTGGCTTCAGGTGAGAACGCTTCTCGTCTATGGTGGCACAAGAGGAGAACAGTTCTCATCAAGCCACCACCGAGGAGGTTCCCGTGAAGGTGCGCGCCTCACTGCGCTCGCTGGCCCGCCAGCCCGGGTCGAAGCTGGTCCGCCGCCGCGGCCACCTGTACGTCATCAACAAGAAGAACCCCCGCCTGAAGGCGAGGCAGGGCTGATGAGCCGCCCCTGCCAGGTCACCGGGCGCAAGGGCCGCTCCGGCCACCGCATCTCGCACTCGCACCGGCGCACCAAGCGCCGCTTCGAGCCCAACACCCAGAGCAAGCGCTACTGGGTGCCGTCCCTGGGCCGCCACGTGCGGCTCGACCTGACGCCGGCGGGGATGCGGGTCATCGACAGGCTCGGCATCGACGCCGTCGTCGCCGACCTCCGCGCACGAGGAGAGGTGGCCTGACGTGGCCAAGAGCAACGACGTCCGCCCGATCATCAAGCTCCGCTCCACCGCGGGCACGGGCTACACGTACGTGACCCGCAAGAACCGCCGCAACGACCCCGAGCGCATGGTCCTGCGCAAGTTCGACCCGGTGGTGCGTCGCCACGTCGAGTTCAGGGAGGCCCGCTGAGATGGCCAAGAAGAGCAAGGTCGCCAAGGACCTCCAGCGCCGCGAGGTGGTCGCCCGCTGGGCCGAGCGCCGGGCCGAGCTGAAGCGCCTCGCCTCCGCCGCCACCTCCAGCGAGGAGCAGCGCGCCGACGCCCGCGCCGCGCTGCAGCGGATGCCCCGCGACGCGAGCCCCACCCGGCTGCGCAACCGCGACGTGGTCGACGGCCGCCCCCGCGCCTACTACCGCAAGTTCGGCCTCTCGCGGGTCCGGCTGCGCGAGCAGGCGCTGGCGGGCGAGCTGCCCGGCGTCACCAAGTCCAGCTGGTAGAGCGACGAGCACGAGGAGCACCCCGTGAAGCAGGACCTGCACCCCGAGTACGGCCCGGTCGTCTTCCGCGACAACCAGGCCGGCACCTCCTTCCTCACCCGGTCGACGGCGGGGGCGCGCGCCCGCGGCACCGTCGTCTGGGAGGACGGCGAGACGTACCCGGTCATCGACGTCGACGTCTCCTCGGCCAGCCACCCGTTCTGGACCGGGCGCGCCCGCGTCCTCGACAGCGAGGGCCGCGTGGAGCGCTTCCGCCGCCGCTACGGGCAGCGCACGAGCTCGTGAGCGCTCCGGCCGGCCCCCTCGTGGCGGTCTGCACCGGTCACCGGTGCGCCGCGCTGCGCCGGCTGGAGGGCGAGGACGACGCCCTGGGCGCCTCGCTGCGGGAGGCCGTGCGCGCCTCCCGCGGCGGGGTGCTCGTCTCCAGCCCCTGCGTCGGGGCCTGCGCCCGCGGGCCCGTCGTCGCCGTCGGGCAGCGGGCCGAGGACCAGCAGCAGCCGAGGACCGTCGTGTGGCTGGGCGACCTCGACGCCGCCCGGCGCGAGGAGGTCGCCACCTGGGTGGCCCGCCTCGCCGAGGGGGTCAGCGACGCCCTCGCCGTCCCGTCCGCTCTGCGGCCCGCAGTGCTCGCCGTCCGGGGAGCGCCGCTGGCGCCCCAGCCCGCGGCGCAGCCGCAGCAGCCGCTGCACCCGCCGGCGGGGTCGGCGCCGCACCCTCCCGCGACACCGACGCACCGGCGACGGCGGCTGCCGCGACCGCCGTCGTGACCGGCACCGACAGCGCCACGCACGCCCCGCCGATCGCCGTCCTCACGACCTCCTCGGCGATCTTGCTGGACGTCAGCGCGTCGAGCCAGGCCGGGTCGGTGACGGCGATGATGACGAGCACCGGGAGCGCGGCGCCGGCGTAGGCGAACGCCACCGTGTAGACGGTGGAGGCGAGGTGGTCCCGGCCCACCCGCATGCCGCTGCTCACCAGCGTGCGGAAGCCCGCGCCGGGGGCGTGCTCGCGCACCTCCCACACCGCGCTGGCCTGGGTGATGGTCACGTCGTTGAGGACGCCCACGCCCGCGAGCACCATCCCCGCGACCACCAGCCCCTGCAGCACGCCCATCGAGGTGAGCTGCCCGAGGTAGCCGGAGTCCTCGTCGGACAGGCCCTGCAGGTGGGTCGCGCCCACCGCCACGTGCGCGGCCAGGCCCACCAGCACCAGCCCGCTGACCGTGCCCAGGTGCGCCGCGGCGGTGCGGAGGCTGAAGCCGTGCGTCAGGTACAGGACGACGCTCATGATCGCGCTGCACCCCGTCACCGAGACCAGCACGGCGGACTCCCCGGCCAGCAGCGCCGGGATCATGAACAGGCCCAGCACCGCGCCCGCCAGCGCCATGCCCACCAGGGCGGCCAGGCCGCGCCGTCGCGCCACGACCACGGTGAGCAGCGCGAAGGCGCCGACGACGACGGCCAGCGGGCGGGTGCGCGAGAAGTCGACCCAGGCCCAGCTGGCCCCGTAGCCCTCCGTGGGCGGGAAGTAGGACAGGTCCACCCGGTCGCCGGCGCCCAGGCCGCCGCGCACCACGTCGGCGGGCACCTGCACCTGCACCACCTGGCCGGCGGCGTCGCCGTCGAGGACGCGCACGCTCGCCGTCGGGCAGCTCGCGGAGGCGGGGATGCTCCCGTCGGGCAGGCGGTCCAGGGAGGTCCCCGGGCACGTCTCCTGCTGCGTGGACAGGACGGTGCCCTCCACGGTCGTCGTCACCGGGCCGTCGGCGCTCACCTGCTCGCGCAGCGCCGCGAGCGTGCCCGCGGGCGGCCACAGCAGCGCCACGCCGAGCACGGAGGCCACGGCGCACGCGACGGCCAGCGCCACCACCAGGCGCCGCGCCACGGCGGTGACGCGCACGTCGTCACCCGGGCGGGTCCCGTCGGGCCGCGCGTGGCCGTGGCCGACGTGCTCGTGGAGGTCGGCGGACACGGCCCCATGGTCGTCGGCGGACCGGCGCCGCGTGCGGTGTTGGCCGAAAGGGAGACGCGCTGGGTCTGGTGCTGGAGCGGAGGAGCGCTCAACCCCTCCGGGGGGCGGGCCGATGGAGGTGTGTCGGCCCCGCGGGACGCGGGGCAGCACCACGACCGGAAGGACCCGCTCCGCATGACCACCATCAAGGCCACCTGCCCGGGCTGCGGCGACGTCGAGCTGGCGTCGCCCCAGGTGCGGCTGGTCGTCTGCTCGGTCTCGGCGTGGAGCTTCTACGCGTTCCACTGCCCCACCTGCACCGACGAGGTGCGCCGCCACGCGACCGACGAGGTCGTCCGGCTGCTCAGCACCGGTGGCGTCACCGCCGAGCCGTGGGACGTGCCCGCCGAGGCCCTCGAGGAGCGCGCCGGCGCCACGATCAGCTGGGACGACGTCCTCGACTTCTCCCTGGCGCTCGACGACGTCGACCTGGTCGCCGAGGCCGAGGGCTCGCTGCTGCGCTCCCGCCGCTCCGCCTGAGGCCCCTCCGACGGGTCAGCGCACGGCTGCGTCCGCTGCCAGCTGCTGCGCCACCGGCCGGAGGTCGGCCCACTCCCAGCACTCCTGCACGCACCGCGCGAAGAGCCACCGCACCACGCGGTCGCCGTCGAGGTCCGCCTCCCCGGCGACCCTCCGCGCCAGCCCCGCCGGGTCGGCGTGCAGCTCGGCCTCGCAGTTGAGCAGGTGCTGGACGACGTCGTAGTGGGGGTCGCCCACGTGCGGCTTGGGGTCGACCAGCAGCCAGGGCTCGCGCTGCGCTGACAGGACGTTGCCCGCGTGCAGGTCGGTGACCAGCAGCGCCTCGCGCACACCGCTGGGGAGGTCGCGGGGGAGGTCGTGCCACAGGCGCAGGCCCTCGCGCACCAGGCCGGCGTCCAGCGCCTCGGGGTGCTCGGCGTGACCGCGCTCGGCTGAGGCGCCCCACGCGTCGCAGAGGCTCGTCAGCGACCTGAACCCGTGCGCGGCCGGCAGCGGCGCCGCGTGCAGCTGGCGCAGCAGCGACCCCACGACGCCGTGCTGCTCGGCCACCGGCAGCGCGGTCAGGGGCGTGCCCGGGCGGCAGCGCTCCAGCAGCAGCGCCGTCGTCCCGCCGTCGCCACCCGTCCCGTCACCACCGGCCTCGCCGTCGCCGGACGGCGGCGGGGGCCGGTCGTCCACGGCGAAGACCTCCGCGGCGCCCGCACCCGCCCACGCGGCCATCCCCGCCGCCTCGTCGCGCGCCTCCCAGTGCCGCCACGCCACCTTCAGCACCGCATCGCGCCCCGCGGCGTCCCGCGCCGGCGCCACCCACGCGCAGGTGCCCCCGGGCTCGAAGGGCTCCTCCAGCCGCAGTCCCCACCGCTCGGCCAGCTCGGCGACGACACCGGGCAGCGCCTCCAGCCACGCGGCGCGGGCCGGGTCACCGCTGCGCGCGGTGCCGTGGGCGAGGTTCCTGGGCACCACCAGTCCGGTCAGGTCCACCCCGGGCACGCTAGACCTCGCGCCATCGCCCGAGCCCTGGTCTGCTGGCGCCATGGCTCTGCTCCGCTGCGACTTCTTCTCCGACGCCCTGGGCCTGTCCACCTCGATGCAGGTGGTGCTCCCGCAGCCCGCCGCGTCGCAGATCGGCATGGCGAGCGCCACGGGGGACGAGCCGCCGCCGGTGCTCTACCTGCTGCACGGGCTCTCCGACGACTGCACCACCTGGACCCGGCGCACCTCGGTCGAGAGGTACGCCGCCGAGCTGGGCCTGGCCGTCGTCATGCCGCAGGTGGCTCGCAGCTTCTACCTGGACGGGACGCACGCGGGGGCGTACTGGCAGTTCGTGTCGGAGGAGCTGCCCGCCGTCGTCCAGCGCTTCTTCCGCGTCTCGAGCGCCCGCGAGGACACCTTCGTCGCCGGGCTGTCGATGGGCGGGTACGGAGCCCTGCTGTCGGGGCTGCGCCAGCCGGAGCGGTACGCCGCCGCGGCGAGCCTGTCGGGGGCGCTCGACGTCGCCGAGCTGCAGCGCTCGGACTCCCACGGCGTCTTCGCGCACGTGCTCGACGCGCCCGCCGCGGGGACGTCGGCGGACCTGTTCGCGCTGCTCGACCGCGTCGACCCGGCCACCGCCCCGGCGCTGCACGTGCGGTGCGGCACGGAGGACGCCCTCGTCGGCTCCAGCCGCCGGTTCTCCGCGGCCGCCCGCGAGCGGGGCTTCGACGTCACCGACGGCTTCGACCCGGGCGAGCACGAGTGGGGCTACTGGGACCGGACCGTCCGGGACGTCCTCGCCTGGCTGCCCCTGCGCACCCGCTGACCCTCGTCACCCCCCCGCCCCCACCCGCGACGGTGGAGTCGCGTCCTCAGGAGGGGGGCCGGGGAGGACGGGACTCCGCCGTCGTGACGTCGGTCACCAGCGCAGTCGGAGGTAGGCGTCGCCGTGCTCGGCGAGGGCCTCCGTCGTGGAGCCCTGCGGCAGCGGGAGGCCCATGGCGGCGACGTCGACCAGGCAGCGGGCGTTGTACGCGAGCGTCCAGCTGACCATCGCGGCGGCGGTGCGCTGCTCGTCGGGCGTGGAGGAGCGCCCGCGCGCGTCGTCGGCCTCCGCCAGGAACGCCGCGGTCTCCTCCGGGGTCGGTGCCTGGGCCCCGCTGGTGCTGCTGTCGGTGAACGACGCCGCGGCCATGCCGGCGATGACGGGCCAGCTCTCCACCACGAGGCTGTCCCAGTCCCAGCTGCTGGTCACCCGCACGGCGTCGTCGTGCTCGGTCTGCGCCGCGGTGGTGGGGGAGAACCGCAGGTTGCCGCAGTACCAGTCGCTGTGGCCGACCAGGCGCTCCGCTACCGGCGAACCGCCGCGGGTCAGGACGGCGGCGGCGCGGGCGGCCACCTCGTCGACCCACGCGTGCTCGGGCGGCGTGCTGGAGAAGTCGAACACCGGGTCGTGCGGGGTCGGCCAGGGACCGCCCTGGTACACGGCCCAGGCCGGCGGGTGGCGCAGCGCGTCGCGGTGCGCCGCGGGCAGGGCGCGCAGCAGCTCCACGTGCTCGGCGAGGCTCCGGACGACCGCCCGCCGGGTCGCGGGCCGGTGGGCGTCACCGGGGACGCCCTCGTCGAGCCACGAGTCGACCGTCGCGGTCAGACCGGCGGTGGTCGCTGGGCCGTCGAGCGGCGCCGGGCACGGGTAGCCGGAGCTCGCGAGCAGGCGCTGGGCCTCGACGGCAGCGGCGAGGGCGTCGGTGCGCCCCTCGTCGAGGTGCCCGCGCTGGACCTTGACGACGACGCGGTTGCCACTCTCCAGCCGCAGGCCGAACACCGCGTTCACGCGGCCCGAGCGCAGCACCACCTCGTCGACGTCCCCGCCCAGGCGCTCGCTGACGTGGCGGCGCAGCCAGTCGTCGACGGTGCTGGTGGGCACCGCGCCGAAGGTCGCGCGCTGGATGCCGTCCACGACGTCGTCCGCGCTGTCATCGGCCACAGGGCCACCCTGGCGCAGCGGGGCCGGTCTCCGCGACGGCGGCCGCGACGGGGGCGGGCGCGGGTCAGGAGCGGGGGTCGGCGTCGGTCTGCCCGGCGGCGCGCTCGGCGGCCTGCACGTCGAAGGCGAAGGCCGCCTGGGGGTCGTGCGCCAGCAGCAGCGCCGTCCTCGCGTGCTCGGCGACCTCGGGGTCCGGCGACCCGGTCGCGCGCCGCAGGACGGCGGTGGCGGCAGGACCCAGCTGCACCAGTGCGCGGCTGAGGGCGCGCCGCACCTCGCGGTCGCCGCGACCCAGCTGGCGGCCGAGCAGCTCGGCGAGCTGGGTCCGCTCGGCCTCGGCCCCCTCGTCGACCGCGAGGTCGCCCTCGGCGTCGTCCCCGCCGGGCGGCAGCGGGGTGAGGGAGACCGCGGTCCTCCAGGCGGTGCGGGCCACGGTGTCGTCGGGGTCGGCGATGAGCTCCGGCGTCACCCACGGCCGCGCCGCCCGGTCACCGACCTTGGACAGCACGTGCAGCGCCTGGGCGCGCGCCTGCGGGACCGGGCGGTCCAGCTCCGGCCGCACCCTGGCCAGCACGAGCGCGGGCGGCAGGCGCGTCAGCGCCCACGACAGCGTGTCGCGCACGAACGGGTCGGGCTCGACGGCGCACCGCCGCACGATGCCGTCGAGGTGCTCCTCGGCCGGCCAGGTGCCGAGCGCCATCGCGGCCCTGAGCCGCACGTCCACCTGCGGTGACTCGAGCGCGGCCACCGCGCCGCGGCTCCCCGTGCTGTCCGTCGTCATCGTGGCGACCACCTCCTCGCCCCAGTGAAAGCCCTGGCGCGGTGGCGGGCCAACGCGCCCCCACGCAACCGCAACCAGGCGCCCGGCTGCGGTTCCGAGGGGGTGGTGAACCGCAACCAGGCGCCCGGCTCCGAGGAGGGGGAGGGCAGGGGGAGGAGGGGGAGGGGTCACAGGCGGGGGTCGACGGGCTCGGACTCCAGGGCCAGGACGGCGAAGACCGCCTCGTGGACGCGCCACAGCGGCTCGCCGTCGGCCAGGCGCGCCAGCGACTCCACCCCCAGGGCGTGCTCGCGCAGCGCCAGGCTCCGCTTGCGGCCGACCTGGCGCTGCTTGAGCCGCTCCAGGTCTGCGGCGTACCCGGGGCCGTAGACGAGGCGCAGGTACTCGGCGCCGCGGACCTTCGTTCCCGGCTGCACCACGCCCTTCGGCCCGCGCAGCGCAGCCCCGGCGAAGGGCTTGACCACCATCCCCTCGCCCCCCGCCGCGGTGAGGTCGGTCCACCACGAGGTGCCCGCCCCGCACGACGCCGCGTCGGCGGCGTCCACGCGGAGGCGCCGCGTGGTGCGGAACAGCTGCGGGTCGGCCCCGACCAGCCGGTCGGCCACCGACAGGTGCCAGCCGTGATCGCGGTCGCCGAAGGTGAGAGCGCCCCCGGCTGTGCCAGCGGCGAGCACCTGGAAGGGGGCGAGCTGCACGCCGTCGAGCCGACCCTCGCTGACGCCCGTCGGCCACACGTACCGGCGGTACGCCTCGGTGAACGCCGCCGCGTCGACCTCCCGCTGGCGGGTCCGCTCGAGCAGCGCACCGACGTCCTGCCCCCGCGCCGCCGCCTGCTCCAGGACGACGACGGCGGCGGGGAGCGCCGCCCGCGCTGCCGCGCCGACCGCGGCGTACTGGCCGCGCAGCAGCTCCTCGGCCTTGGCCGACCACGGCAGCAGCTCGGCGTCGAGCAGCAGCCACTGCTCGCCGCCGCCTCCGCCTGCGGCTCCACCGCACAGCTCGTCCCAGAGCCCCGCCCGCTCCGCCGCGGCGCGCACGCCGTCGAGCAGCGCCAGCGTCAGCTCGTCGCCGAAGAACGAGCGCCCGGTGCGCGTGTGCACCACCCCGCCCGTGCTCGACCACGGCGCCAGCCCGTCGCGGGAGCGCGACACCAGGACCACCGCCCGCGAGCCCATGTGCTTCTCCTCGCACAGCAGGTCCGTGACGCCCGCCTTCCGGTACGCCTCGAACGCCGCCTGCGGGTGCTCCAGCAGGTCGGGTGCGTCCGCCCAGCCGCCGGCCGGGGCCATGGTCGCCGGGAGGTACCAGAGCAGGTGCGGGTCCACCGCGAACCGGCTCATCACCTCCAGCGCCCCCGCCGCCTGCTCCGCGGCGACGGCGACCCGCCCGGCCAGGCGCGTCTCGACGCCGCGGCCGGCGCCGTCGGGGGAGACCACGTCGGTGAGGGCGAGGTCGTCGTCGTCCCGCACCGGGCGGTCGGCCACCAGGGGGCGCACCGGCTCGTAGTGCACCGCCTCCGCCGGCACCTGCACGCTCTCGCGCTCCGGCCAGCGCAGCGCCGACAGCGCGCCCCCGAACACCACGCCCGTGTCCAGGCACAGCGTGCCGTTCACCCACTCCAGCTCCGGCGTCGGCACGTGCCCGTAGAGCACGGTCGCCCGGCCGCGGTAGTCGCGCGCCCAGTCGAGGCGGACCGGCAGCCCGAACTCGTCGGACTCGCCCGTGGTGTCGCCGTAGAGCGCGAAGCTGCGCACCCGCCCCGACGCCCGGTTGTGGTAGCTCTCCTTGAGCCCGGCGTGCGCCACGACGAGCTTCCCGCCGTCGAGCACCAGGTGGCTCACCAGCCCGTCGGCGAAGGCGCGGACGCGCTCGCGGAACTCACGGCGCTCGTCGTCGTCCTCGATGGCGGCGATCTGGGCGAGCGTGGTCTCCAGGCCGTGCGTCACCGAGACGTCGCGCCCGTCGAGGGCGCGGACGAGCTTGGCCTCGTGGTTGCCGGGGACGGCCAGCGCGTGCCCCGCCTCGACCATGCCCATGACGAGGCGCAGCACGCCGGGGGAGTCCGGGCCGCGGTCGACGAGGTCGCCGAGGAACACCGCGCGGCGGCCCTGCGGGTGCACGGCGTCGACGGGGCGGCCCTGCTCGTCGCGGGTGAGGGCGTAGCCGAGCTCGCCCAGCAGCGTCTCCAGCTCGGAGCGGCAGCCGTGCACGTCACCGACGACGTCGAACGGGCCGTGCTGGTCTCTCAGGTCGGAGCGCAGCGGCGTCCTCACGACCCGCGCCGCCGCCACCTCCTCCACCGAGCTCAGCACGTGCACCGTGCGGAAGCCCTCGCGGCGCAGCGACCTCAGCGACCGGCGGAGCGCGTCGCGGTGGCGCTTGACCACGTGCGCGCCGAAGTCGCGGTCGGGCCGGGCGGCGTTGCGCTCCAGGCAGACCCGCTCGGGCAGGTCGAGCACGACCGCCACCGGCAGCACGTCGTGCTCGCGGGCCAGCGCCACCAGCTGGCGGCGCGCGTCGGCCTGGACGTTGGTCGCGTCGACCACCGTGAGGTTCCCGCGGCGCAGGCGCACCCCCGCGATGTGGTGGAGGACGTCGAAGGCGTCGGCGGTGGCGGCCTGGTCGTCGACGTCGTCGGCGACGAGTCCGCGGCAGTGGTCGGACGAGACCACCTCGAACGGCCCGAAGTGCTGCGCCGCGAACGTCGACTTGCCCGACCCGCTGGCGCCCACGAGGACGACGAGGCTGAGGTCGGGGACCTCGAGGACGCGCTCGCTCGGTGCCGCGTCCGCGCTCATGCTGCTCCCTCGCTGGTCTCGCGCCGGGTGAACACGGCCATCTGCGTGGGCGGGCCCACCTCGTCGTCGTCCTGCCCGACCGGTCTCACGACGACGGCGTAGCCGCGGCGCTCCGCGACCTGCGACGCCCAGGCCGCGAACTCCGCGCGGGTCCACTCGAAGCGGTGGTCCGGGTGCCGGAACGCGCCGGCCGCGAGACCCGGGTAGCGCACGTTGTGCTCGGCGTTGGGCGTCGTGACCACCACGGTGCGCGGCCGGGCGTGGGCGAAGACGCTGCGCTCCAGCGCGGGCAGGCGCGGCGGGTCGAGGTGCTCGACCACCTCCACGAGCACCACGGCGTCGACGCCGGCGAGCCGGTCGTCGCGGTAGGTCGCGGAGGTCTGCAGCAGCTCCAGGCGGGCGGCCACGGTGTCGGGCAGCCGGTCCGTGCCGATGCGCCGGGCGGCCCTGTCGAGCTCGCGGGCGGAGACGTCGGCGCCGACCACGCGCGTGAGGTGCGGGTCGCGCAGCAGCTCGCGCACGAGGCCGCCCTCGCCGCAGCCGAGGTCGACGACGCTGGCCGCGCCGGCCTCGCGCAGCACGGCGAGCACGGCCTCGCGGCGCAGCACCGCCAGCGGGGTCGTCCGCCCGTCGTCGGTCGTCGCAGGACCGCCGGTCTCGGTGTCGTCGAGGGGGAGGCCCTCGGTGTCGTCGAGGCGGGCGACGGCGTCGCGCACCAGCGAGCGCTGGTGGCGCAGGTAGCGCGTCATCACCAGCTCGCGGTCGGGGTGCGCCGGCAGCCAGTCGCCGCCGGCGCGGACCAGCTTGTCGACCTCGTCGGCGCTGACCCAGTAGTGCTTGGCGTCGTCCAGGACGGGCAGCAGCACGTACAGCTGGGCCAGCGCGTCGGCGAGGCGCAGGGTGCCGCGCAGGCGGACGCCGACGACGCGGCTCTCACCCCACGCCGGCACCAGCGGGTCGAGCGGCTGGGTGCGCGCCTCGACGTCCCAGCCCAGCGGCGAGAAGAGGCGCTCGACCAGCGCCGCGCCACCGCGGCTGACCAGCGACGGGACGCCGACCTCGAGGGGGAGGGCCGCGCCTGGGAGCTCGGGGCGCGCGTCGCAGCGCCCGGCCAGCGCCGTCCTGAACACCTTGCCGAGCGCGACGGCGAGCAGCGAGCTCGCGACGTAGGGCCTGTCGTTGACGTGGTCGGCCAGCGCGAACGCCTCGGGGGTCTCCCGGCGGCCGCGGCTGCGCTGCAGGGCGGCGGTGTCGACGTCGAGGAGGAGCGCCGCGGTGGCGCGGTGCCCGTCGGCCTCCGGCCACAGCACGTGAGCGGTGCCGCCGAACACCTCGGTCGACTGCGCCCTGTCGGGGTGCTTGTGCAGCAGGAAGCCGAGGTCGCTGGCGGTGGGCATCGCCGGTGACGCCTCAGCGCTGATCGTCAGGAGCACGCGCTCATCCTCCCCCCTCCCCGTGATCATGGGACTCGTGCACACGGACCGCCGTGATCATGGGCGTCGTGCGCAGCGGGTGTGCGCAACGCCCATGATCACGGCCGGTGGGTCAGTCGCCCTTGACGTTCACGACCTGCCGCAGCTCGTGGCGCACCTCGACGAGGTCCGCCGCGTCGGCCATGACGACGTCGATGGGCTTGTACGCGCCCGGGTGCTCGTCGAGGAACGCCGTCGAGCCCGCGTCCCACTCGACGCCGCTCATCCGCTCGACGAGGTCCTCCTGGGTGAAGGTCCGCCGCGCCCTCGCCCGCGAGAGGGCCCGGCCCGCACCGTGCGGCGCGCTGTCCAGCGCCACCCGGTTCCCCTTGCCGACGACGACGTACGACCTGTCGCCCATCGACCCCGGGACGAGGCCCAGCTCGCCCTCCTTCGCGGAGATCGCCCCCTTGCGGGAGAGCCACACCCGTCGGCCGAAGTGGCGCTCCTGCTCGGTGTAGTTGTGGTGGCACGAGACCTCCTCCAGGCGCTCGAGGTCGTGCCCGACGAACTCCTCCACGCACCCCACGACCCGGTCGACCATCTCCGCCCGGTTGAGCCGCGCGAACTCCTGCGCCCACCGCAGCTCGCGGACGTACGCCCAGAACTCGTCGGTCCCCTCGACCAGGTAGGCGAGGTCCGGGTGCGGCAGGTCGACCCACCAGCGCTCGCACAGCTCCGCCGCGACGGCGATGTGCCGCTGCGCGATCTTGTTGCCGACCCCGCGCGACCCCGAGTGCAGGAACACCCAGACCCGCATCTGCTCGTCGAGGGAGACCTCGATGAAGTGGTTGCCTGAGCCGAGCGAGCCGAGCTGCAGCCTCCAGTTCGGGGTCGCGACGCCCGGGTCGAAGCGCGCCCGCTCGGCCAGGGCCTCCAGCTCGGTGACGCGCTGCGCCGCCGTCGTCGTGAGGGTCTCGTTGTAGCGCCCGGCCGACAGGGGGACGGCGCGCGCGATGCTCTCCCGCAGCGGGGCGAGCGAGCCGCGGGCGCGCAGGTCGTCGGCGGTCAGCGGCGTGAGCACCGCGTCCATGCCGCAGCCGATGTCGACCCCCACCGCGGCGGGGACGAGCGCGCGCTGCGTCGGGATGACGGAGCCGACGGTGGCCCCCTTGCCGAGGTGCGCGTCGGGCATGAGGGCGACGTGCGGGAACACGAAGGGCATCCGCGCGGTCGCGAGGGCCTGGGCCCTGGTCTCCTCCTCGAGGATCGAGGCCCAGGACAGCAGCCTGTCGTTGATCTTCTCCACCCCGTCATCCTGCGGGGAGGGGCAAGCGGTTTTGGGTCCTCGCGCAGCGCGCGGGGAGGGGCGTCAGGCGGAGGCGCGGGCGATGCTGCGCACCAGGCGCGCCTCGAGGGCGGCGAGATCGCCCTCGGGCAGTCGGCGGGCGACGGCCACCAGCGCGGAGGGCAGGACGCCGGCGAGCTCGCCGCGGCAGGCTGAGGCGAGCGAGGCGCCGTGGTCCGGGTGGACCTCGACCGGGGTGCCGGCGGTCAGGATCTCGTGGGCCCAGCGGTCGACGTGCGCGGCGAGCGTGGCGGTCATGTCCTGGTATCGGCCGCCAGGCCGGTGATCTTGAACGGGGGGCCGTCCGGCTGGTGCGCCCCGCCTTCACAGGGTGTTCTCAGTGCGTCGGCCTCGACGCCGGGGACACCTCCCCCTACCGTCGTCGTCAAGATTTCCACTACTACCGGTGGAGTCGTAGATCGCCCGCCGGGCGACACCGAGAGGGGCCCCTCGTGAGCTCGAGCACCGCCAGCACCCGCACCGCCGGCGGCCGCAGCGCCGCCCCCACCGGCCTCCTGCGCCTCTTCCAGGGCGCCGCGGTGCTGTCCGTGCTGGTGGTGGTGCTGCAGTTCGTCAGCGCCGGCCAGCTACTGAGCGGCACGTCCGGTGCCGAGGAGGTCCACGCCGCCGGAGCCATCGCCCTGCACGTCGTGCAGGGGCTCGCGGTGGTCGCGGCCTTCCTGCTGCAGCGCGCGACCCGCGGGCGCGTGCTGCCCACCGCGCTCGCGCTCCTCGCCTTCGTCGTCGGCTTCGTCCAGGCGTGGACCGGTGACCACACCGGTCTGGCGGTGCACGTCCCCGGCGCCGTCATCACCACGGTCGTGACGGTCTGGCTGGCGGCCTGGGCCTTCGGCGGAGCGCGCCGCACCGCCTGAGGGGCGCCCGCCGGGTGCCCGTGCGCCCGTCCGCACCCGCCCCGCGGGACCGTCCCGCCGGGGGGTGAGGTGGATCTCCGCCGCGCCGTCGGCGTGCGACGCGGCGCCCCCGCCCGTGGTAGTACTCGGTGCCGACCGACCACCGCAGCGGCGCGCCCGGCCGGGCCGCGCACCACCGAGGAGAGCAGCCCCGCATGCCCACCACCCGAGGCGTGGACGCCCAGATCGCCCGCTCCTGGCTGCTCGTCAACGCCGCCCGCACCGAGTCCTTCGAGCCCGCGGCCCGCTCGCGCGCCGACCAGGTCATCCTCGACGTCGAGGACGCCGTCGACCCGGCCAACAAGGCGCAGGCGCGGCAGGGGGTCATCGACTGGCTGGCGTCCAGCGGCCACCGCGCGTGGGTGCGCATCAACGACCGGACCACCACCTTCTGGGAGGACGACGTCCGCGAGCTCGCCCTGGCCGCTGCCGCCGGCGGCGGCCTGGCCGGCGTGATGCTCGCCAAGGCCGAGGCGCCCGAGCACGTCACCGAGACCTTCGACCGCCTCGGCGGGTCCCTTCCCGTCATCGCCCTGGTGGAGTCGGCCCTCGGCATCGAGGAGTCGGTGCGCATCGCCCGCGCCCGCGGCGCGTTCCGCCTCGCGTTCGGCAGCGGCGACTACCGCCGCGACACCGGCACCGCCGCCGACGACCTGGCGATGGCGTACCCGCGCTCGCGCCTCGTCGTCGCCAGCCGCATCGGCGGGCTGCCCGGCCCCATCGACGGCCCGACCGTCGGCTCGAGCCACGCCGTGCTGCGCGAGCAGTCGGCGCTGACCGTCGCGCTGGGCCTGACGGGCAAGCTCTGCCTGCAGACCGAGCAGGTGCCGGTCATCAACGAGGTCATCAGCCCCACGCAGTCCGACATCGCCTGGGCGCAGGACTTCCTGGAGGACTTCGAGGCCCGCGGCCGCGTCGTCCGCGACGGCTCCGACCTGCCGCGCCTGGGCCGCGCCCGCAAGATCATGACGCTCGCGACGGCTCTGGGGCTCGTGCAGGCGTCCTGACGGACGCGTCGGCGGGCTGTCGGGCTGTCGGGCTGTCGGGCTGTCGGGCTGTCGGTGCCGGCTGGCAGCCTTGCGGACGTGGACGAGGTCGGCCGAGACGCCCCCGCCGGTGAGCAGCGCCTGGTGACGGTGCTGCTCACCCTCGCCGTCCCCGCGGAGGCCGACGCCGAGGACGCCGCGGCGCTGGCGGCGGACGCGGCGGCCGCCACCGCGCTGCAGGTCGTGCACGCCGCGGGGGTGGAGGGGCACCTGCCGGTGCCGGGGGCCACGGTGGTGCGCTCCGGTCCCCACCCCGACCTGCGCCAGCCGTGGACGGTCCAGTCGCTGACCCCCACGTCCGCTCGCCTGAGGGACCTCGCCGGAGACGTCGTCGAGGTGCCCCGGGCGAGCCTCCTGCCGGACCCGCTCGACGCGTGAGCGGACCGCGCTGGGCGCGGTGGGCCTCGGAGGCGGGTGCCCCGGCGGTGCTCGCCGCGGTCGTGCCCCTCGTGGTCGGCGCCTCGGCCGGCGGGTGGCGGGGCCTGGGGCTCGCCGTCCTGGCGGCGGTCGTCGCCGTCGCGCCCGGGCTGGCGCTCGTGCTGCACCTGGTGCGCACCGGTCGCGTGGTCGGTCACCACCTCCCGCGACGCGGTGACCGCCCGCGCGTGCTGGCGGCGGCGCTGGTCGGCGTCGTGGCGGCCGTCGGTCTGGTGGTGGCGCTCGGGGCGCCCCGCGAGCTGGTCGTCCTCATGACCTCCACGGCGGTGCTGCTCGGCCTCCTCGCCGTCGCGTCGCTGCGGTGGAAGGTGTCGCTGCACGCTGCGACGGCCACCGCGTCGCTCGTCGCGGTGGAGTCGGCGCTCGGGCCCTGGGTCCTGCTGGGCGCCCCCCTCGTGGCGCTCGTCTGCTGGTCGCGCCTGGCGCTGTCGGCGCACACGCGGGGGCAGGTGGTCGCGGGCGGGCTCACGGGTCTGGGGGCGGGGCTCGTCGCCCTGCTCGTCGCCGGCTGAGCATCCGGTCAGGCACCCGGTCGAGCACCCGGTCGAGCACCCGGCCGGACGGGTGGTCCAGAGGTGGTGGCGCACCGGGACGTCGCTTCCGTGCCACCGTTTCGCTACAGTACTGTTTCGTACTGGAAGTGCCGACGAGAGGAGGGTGGCGCAGGTGTCCACCGATCCGCGGGCGCAGCGGTCACGAGCCGCCGTCGTCCAGGGGGCCGCCGAGCTGCTGCTCGCCGACGGACCCGGCGGTGTCACCGTCGACGCCGTCGTCCAGCGCACCGGGGTGGCCCGGTCGACCATCTACCGGCACTTCCCGACCAGCACCGACGTGCTGCGGGCCGCGGTCGACGCCGTGCTGCCCGAGGTGGCCCCGGGGGGGCGCGCCCTCGCGGGGGACTCGCCCCGGGACGTGCTCGTCCGGCGCGTCACCGCCACCGCCGAGCAGCTGTCGACCGGCGCGTGGGTGCGCGCGCTGCCCGCCCTCCTGGAGCTGGTGGCCCGCGAGCCCGCCCTCGAGGCGCACCGCACCGAGATCGTCGCCCGCCACCGCACCGACCTCGTCGAGCACCTGCGCGCCGCGGCCGACGCCGGCCTCCTCCCGGTCGGCGCCGACCTCGGCGTCGCCGCGGACCGCCTGGTCGGCCCCCTCTTCTACCGCCGGCTCGTCACCGGCGAGCCCCTCACCCCCGAGCTGTGCGAGCAGCTCGTCGACAGCGTCCTCACCCCCGGAGACCCGCGATGAGCAGCACCGGCACCCCCGCCGAGCACCCCGACCACCACCCTGACCACCACCCTGACCACCACGCGGCCCACCGCGCCGACACCCGCCTGGACCGCCTGCGGGAGGGGCACCGCACCCGCAGCTCCGGCTCGGCGTCCGGCACCGGGCCCTCCCTGCGCGAGGAGCTCCGCGACGCCGTCGCCCCGCGCACGGTCGCCCTCGTCGTCGCCGTCCTGCTCCTGCAGCTCGGGTTCGTGCTCAGCTACGTCGGCGCCTTCCACGACCCGACGCCGCGCGACATCGCCGTGACGGCCGTCGGCCCCACCCAGCAGGTGGCCGACCAGGCCGCCGGCGCCCTGAACGGCATCGCCGGCAGCCCGCTGGAGGTCACCGCCTCCACCGACGCCGACGCCGCCCGGACGGCCCTCGACCGTGACGCCACCAGCGCCGTCCTCGTCATCAGCCCGACGTCCACCGAGGACCAGCTGCTCGTCACCACGGCCGGGGGCGCGGCGACCGCGACGGCCGTGCAGACCGTGCTGACGCAGGCCGAGGCCACGCAGGGGCGCACCCTGGCGGTGGAGGACGTCGTGCCCGCCGCCGGCGGAGACTCCCGGGGCCTGTCGGGGTTCTACCTGGTCACCGGGTGGGTGGTCGGTGGCTACCTGCTGGCGGCGCTGCTGGGCGTGGCGCGCGGCGCCCGGCCCGCCACGCTCCGCCGCGCCGTCATCCGCCTGGGGGCGGTGCTGCCGTACGCGGTGCTGTCCGGGGTCGGGGGCGCCCTGGTGGTGGGCCCGCTGCTGGGCGCCCTCCCCGACGACGCCGGCACCTTCTGGGGCCTCGCGGGCACCGGGGCCCTCGTCGTCGTGGCCGCGGCCGCGGTGACGATGGCGCTGCAGGTGCTCGCCGGCACGGTCGGCATCGGCCTGGCCGTGCTCCTCTTCGTGGTGCTGGGCAACCCGAGCGCCGGCGGCGCGTACCCGCGGGAGCTGCTGCCGCCGTTCTGGGCGTGGCTGTCGGGGGTGCTGCCGAACGGTGCGGGCGTCGACGCCGTGCGCCGCATCGCCTACTTCGACGGCGCCGACGCGGGGCAGCGCCTGCTGGTGGTGGCCGCCTGGGCCGCGGCCGGTGCGGTGATGGCCCTCGTCGTGGCGCGCTGGCACCAGGTCCGCGCCGCCCGGGCCGCCCGCGCCGCCGTCGCCCCGGAGCCCGCCGGCGCCTGACCCCTGAGTCCCGTCCCCTGGCACCGCCCATGATCACGGCCGGGGGTGTGCTCGGAGTCCATGATCACGGTCGGGAGGGGGAGGCCCACGACCTGAGGAGGGGGTGGGTGCCGGAGGGCACCACCGGAACGGGCCCTCAGGAGGGCGCGCAGCGCCGCCGGCCCGCCTAGCGTCGACGACGTGATCGAAGCCCAGCACCTCGTCAAGCGCTACGGCGCGAAGACCGCCGTCGACGACCTCAGCTTCACCGTCAGCCCCGGCCACGTCACCGGCTTCCTCGGCCCGAACGGAGCCGGCAAGTCGACCACGATGCGCATGGTCGTCGGGCTCGACCGCCCCACCTCCGGGACCGTCGTGGTCAACGGCAAGCCGTACGCCGAGCACCGCACCCCCCTCGCCGAGGTCGGCACGCTGCTGGAGGCCAAGGCCGTCCACAAGGGCCGCAGCGCCCACGACCACCTGCTCGCCCTCGCGCAGAGCCAGGGCATCGGCCGCGCGCGGGTGGCCGAGGTCATCGACCTCGTCGGCCTGCACGACGTGGCGCGCAAGCGCGCCGGCGGCTTCAGCCTCGGCATGGGCCAGCGCCTCGGCATCGCCTCGGCGCTGCTGGGCGACCCGGCCACGATCATCCTCGACGAGCCCGTCAACGGCCTCGACCCCGACGGCGTGCTGTGGATCCGCACCCTGCTGCGCGGCCTGGCCGCCGAGGGCCGCACCGTCTTCGTCAGCTCCCACCTCATGAGCGAGATGGCGCTGACCGCCGAGCGACTCGTCATCGTCGGCCGCGGCCGCCTGCTCGCCGACACCACCGTCGAGGACCTCATCTCCAGCGCCAGCGACCGCCCGGTGGTGGTCCACTCCCCGCAGGCCGGCGAGCTGGGGCGCCTGCTGGTCAGCGCCGGCGCCACCGTCACCGACGTCGAGGTGGGGGAGCTGTCGGTCACGGGCACCACGGCCGCCCGCATCGGGGAGGTCGCCGCCGAGCGCGGCATCGTGCTGCACGAGCTGCACACGGAGAGGGCGTCCCTGGAGCAGGTCTACATGGCCCTGACCCGCGACTCCCGCGAGTACACCACCGACGAGCCCGGCACCGGTGCCCCGACGGGCGCCTCCACCGGAGCCACCAGCCAGCAGCAGGAGGTCGCAGCATGAGCACGCAGACCAGCGGGACGGTGGCGGACGCCGTGCCCTCCCCGCGCGAGCACCACAGGCACGCGGCGCCTCGCAGCGCCCCCGCCGGGGCGAGCCTGTCCCGCGCCGTCCTCTCGGAGTGGACCAAGCTCCGCTCGCTGCGCTCGACCTGGTGGACGCTCGTCATCGCCCTCGGGCTGGCGGTCGGGTTCGCAGCGCTGCTCGCGGCCGTGGTGTCGAACCCCGACGCCCAGCAGCCCCAGGGCGGGCCGGGTGCCAACGGCCTCGCCGACCCGGTGGGCATCGCCCTGGCCAGCAGCACCTTCTCCACCCTGGTGCTCGGCGTCCTCGGCGCGCTGGTCGTGGCCGGGGAGTACGCCACGGGCTCCATCTCCTCCAGCCTCATGGCGCTGCCGCGCCGCTGGCCGCTCGTGGTGGCCAAGGTCTCCGTGCTCCTGGCGCTGCTGGTGCCGTTCGCGCTGGTGCTGTCGACGGCGTGCCTGTGGGTGGCCGGCCTGGTCTACGGCGACGCCGCCACCATCGACTGGGCCTCCTCCGACACGTGGCTCGCGGTGCTGGGCAACTGCGCCTACCTCGTGGCCGTGGCGCTGCTGGGGATGGGCCTCGGCCTGCTGTTCCGCACCACGGCCGCCGCGATCACCGTGCTCGCTGCGGTCGTGTTCGTGGCGCCGCCGCTGCTCGGCCTGGTGACGTGGGACTGGGTCGTGGCGATCAACGACCACCTGCCGGGTGCCGCTGGGACCTCGCTCGCCTCGACCACCGGAGGCACGCTGAGCAGCCTCGACGCGTGGCTCACGCTGCTCGGCTGGGCCGCGGTGCCCGTGCTCGCCGGGGCCCTGGTGCTCCAGCGCCGCGACGCCTGAGGCCCGTGGACCACGGCGCAGCGGTGGAGCGCCTCCGCGCGCTCGCCAGCGCCCACCCCCGTCTCGTCGACGCGGGGTGGGCGCTGCTGTGGCTGCTGCCCCTGTGCCCCGAGGCGTACCAGCAGTCGGGCCCCGCGGGCGCCTGGGCGGCGCTGGTGACCGCGGTGCCCCTGGTCTGGGGCCGCCGGGCGCCGCTGGCCGTGGCGCTGGTGGTCTGCGCCCTCGCCGCCCCCGCGTGGCTGCTGCTCGACGGCCGGCCCGCCCACCCGGCGGTCTTCCCGCTGCTGGCCGTCCTCGGCCTCGCCACGCAGCGGCGGGGGGCGGCGCTGCGTGTCGGCGTCGTCGCGGGCGCGGTCGTGCTGCTCGTGCTCACCGCCACCGACCGCGTCGCCCGCGGCGGCGGGGTGCCCCCGACCACGGTCTGGGCGGCCCCCGCCGTCACCGGACCGCTCCTGGCCGCGACCGTCTTCGCCGGGGTCGCCGCCCGCGGCCGCCGCGAGCGCCTGGCCCACCTGGAGGAGCGCGCCCACCGCCTCGAGGCCGAGCGCGACCACCGCGCGCAGATCGCGGTGGCCGCCGAGCGGGCGCGCATCGCCAGGGAGCTGCACGACGTCGTGGCGCACGCCCTGACCGTCGTCGTCCGGCTCGGCGACGGCATGGCCGCCCGCGCCGCCCGTGCGCCCCAGGCCCCCGCCGACCCCGCGGCCCTCGGCGCCGTCACCACGACCGCGCGGCAGGCCCTGGCCGAGATGCGCCACCTGCTGGGCGTCCTGGGAGAGGACGGCGCCGCGGCCACCCCGCTGCCGGGCACCCCCAGCGCGGGCGGCGCGTCGGGCCACGACGCCCTCGACGCCCTGGTCAGCGGTGTGCGCGCCGCCGGCGTCCCCGTGCGCCTCACCCGGCACGGCTCCGACGACGGCTGGAGCCCGGCGGTGCACCTGGCGGTCCACCGGATCGCCACCGAGGCGCTCACCAACGTCCTCGACCACGCCGGCCTCGGCGCCCGCGTCGAGGTGCTCGTCCGCACCGGCGGGGACCACGTGGAGGTGGTGGTGCAGGACGACGGCGTGGGGCTGGGCGTCACCGCCGACCCCGGGGCGCCGTCCGCGCCGGGCCGGGGGAGCGGCGTCGCCGGGATGCGGGAGCGCGCGGCGTCCCTCGGCGGGCGCCTGGACGCCGGACCCCGCGAGGGCGAGGGCGGGGGCTGGCGGGTGCGGGCCGTGCTCCCGTCGCGCCCGGCGGCGGCCCCGGGGGAGGGTGGTGCGCTGTGAGCGACCCCGCCGACCCCGCCGACCCCGTCGGCCCCGACGACCCCGCCGACCCGGTGGCCCCGCTGCGGGTGCTGCTCGTCGACGACCAGGCCCTCGTCCGCCTCGGGTTCCGGATGCTGCTCGACGGCCACGAGGGCGACCAGCCCGGCGGGCGCACCATCGAGGTGGTCGGGGAGGCCGCCGACGGGCGCTCCGGCGTGGCGATGGCGGCCGCGCTCGACCCCGACGTCGTCCTCATGGACGTGCGGATGCCGGTGCTCGACGGCGTCGAGGCGACCCGCCGGGTGGTCGACGCGGCCGCCGCGGCCGGGCGCACCACCCGGGTGCTGGTGCTCACCACCTTCGACCTCGACGAGCACGCCTACGCCGCGCTGCGCGCGGGGGCGAGCGGGTTCCTGCTCAAGGACGCCCAGCCCGACGAGCTGGTGCGCGCGCTGCACGCCGTCGCCGCGGGCGACGCCGTCCTGACCCCGCGGCTGACCCGCCACCTGCTCGCCCTCACCGAGGAGCGGCTCCCGGGCGACCCGGCCGCCGCCCAGGACGACGCCGGCGCGGCCGACGGCGGAGGGCCCGACGGCGCCGAGGTGCAGCGCCAGCTGGCGTCGCTGACGCCCCGCGAGCGCGACGTGCTCGCCGAGGTGGCGCGGGGGCGCTCCAACGCCGAGGTGGCGCACCGGCTGTTCCTGTCCGAGCCGACGGTGAAGGGGCACGTGGGGCGCCTGCTGGCAAAGCTCGACCTGCGCGACCGCGTGCAGGTGGTGGTGTGGGCCTACCGGGCGGGCGTGGTGAGCCCCGAGGACCCGCTCGACTGACCGGTGGGCTCACCGGCTCCGCGCTCGGGGGGCGGTCCGGGGCACCTCCGCGACCGCTTCACCCGGTACATCGACTCGTCGGCCTCCTGCAGCAGGGACCTGGCGTCTGCGCGGGCACCCCCGAGGGCCACTCCCACGCTGATCCCCACGACGTGCTCGCCGGAGGTGGTGCGCACCGGCTGCGCCATGGACCCCGTCACCCGGCGCGCGATCGTCTGCGCGTCCCGCTCGTCGAGCACCCCCGGGCAGACGAGCACGAACTCGTCGCCACCCACCCTGGCCACCGTGTCGCCCGGACGCACGCTCCGGGTCAGGCGCTCCGCCGCCTCCACGAGCACCTCGTCACCCGCCTCGTGGCCGTGCACGTCGTTCACGGCCTTGAACCCGTCCAGGTCGCAGTAGAGGACGGCGACGCCCCCACCGCCCCTGCGCGCCGCGAGCAGGGCGTGGTCCAGCCGGTCGGCGAGGAGGCGGCGGTTGGGCAGACCGGTGAGGCCGTCGTTGAGCGCAGCCGCCCGCAGCTGCTGCTCCATGGCCCGCCGCTCGGAGACGTCCACCATCGACAGCACCGCACCGACGACCGCCCCGTCGGCGTCGCGGACCGGGAGGCTGACGCAGTCCACCAGCACCTCCTGCTGACCCCTCGGCCTCATCAGGAGCTCCGCGCGGGCCTCCGCCCCCGAGGCGAGCGCCCGGAGCAGGGGCAGCTCGGCCAGCGGGAACGGCGTGACGCCGTCAGGCCGGAAGAACTGGTAGCGGCCCGCGAGGTCCTCGGAGAGGTCGGCGGCGACGCCGACCCGGCCGTCCCAGAGCTGGCTCTGCCGGTTGGACCGCACCACGCGGCCGGCGAGGTCGACGGCGATGACCCCGACGGGCAGCGACTCCAGCACGGCCACGTCGAAGGGGTTCGCCGGCCACTGAGGGGCCGTGCCCCGCGGTGCGGGCTGCGCCTCGGCGGGGCGGCCCGGCGGCCCCCCGACGACGGCGCCGGACAGGGCGGCTGCCACGCGCCGGAGCCCGGCCGCGGCGCGAGACCTCGCGGGACCGTCGAACGACCCGACCACGGACAGCGACCCCACCGCCACCCCGTCGACGAGGAACGGGACCGAGACCGGTGCTCCGGTGTCGCCGGGGGCCGCGCCCACCGCGCAGGTCCACCGCACGGCACCGCCGTCCAGCAGGTCGAGCCGGGCTCCCTCCGCGTCGGCCATCGCGACGACGGCGGCCAGCACCGGCCGGACGACGTCCTCGGCCAGCTGCACGAGGGACGGCGGGCCGGGAGGCGGGGAGGTGGTCACTCCGGCCGCCCGGCGTGCGCGGCCGGCGTGCGGTGGGGGGCGGACACGACTCCCCATCGGCACGCCCCCTCCCCGCCTCCAGCGGTCGGTGATCACAATCACCCCCTCGGTCCGACCACGAGCCGCCCGCCGCGAGGGCACGGCGGGCACGGCGGGCACGGCGGGCACGACGAGACGGGCACCACAGCGGCGCCTCCGCCCGCAGGCGTCGCTCGGGGTGCCGCGTACGGTCACGGGCGTGAGTTCCGCCCTGCTCGTCGTCGCCGTCTCCCGAGCCCTCCCCGACGGGGGGCGCAGCAGCGGCCTCGTCGCCGTCGACGAGCCCGTCGTCACCGCCGACGACCTGGGCCTGACGCGCGGTGACGGCTGCTTCGAGGGGCTCCGCCTCGTCGCGCACCCGGCGGAGGGCGGGCTCGAGGCCGAGGTCCCGAACCTGGGGGCGCACCTCGCCCGGATGCAGCGCTCCGCCCGCTCCCTCGACCTCCCCGACGACCCGGCGCCCTGGGCCCAGCTGCTCGACCTCGCCGCGCGCGAGTGGGCGACCAGCACCACCGGTCGTCCGCTCGCGCGCGGCGAGGAGGCGGCCCCCCGCGAGGCCGCGGTGAAGCTGTCGATGACCCGGGGCCTCCCGCAGCCGGCGGGGGAGCCGGTGCAGCCGACCGTCGTCGTCACCGTCTCCGCGGTGGACGCCGCGTCGCTGGCCGCCCGCCGCGACGGGGTCCGCGTGGCGTCGATGACGCGCGGGTACGGACCGGAGGCGTTCGCGGGGGCGCCGTGGCTGCTCGGCGGGGTCAAGACGCTCTCGTACGCGGTGCACACCGCAGCCCAGCGCGAGGCGGTCCGGCGCGGTGCCGATGACGCGCTGCTCACCGCCGCTGACGGCACCCTGCTGGAGGGCCCCACGTCGGCGGTGCTGTGGGTGCCCGGCGGGGGTGGCGTCCCCCGGCTGCGCACCGTCGCCCCGGGGTCGAACGGCATCCTGGGCAGCACCTCCCAGCAACTGCTCTTCGAGCGGGCCCAGCGCGCCGGGTGGGACGCCACCGCCACCACCGGCACCCTCGCCGACCTGCGCTCGGCCCGCGCGGTGCTGCTCACGAGCGCGGTGCGCGGTCCGGTGGCCGTCCGCGAGCTCGACGGCCAGCCGCTCGCCGTCGACAGCGCCCTCGTCTCCGAGCTGCAGGAGCTCGCCGGCTTCTGACCCCTCGGCTGCGGCTCCCCCGGGGCGGGCAGGATGGGGGAGGTGCCCCGACTCCTGCACCTCGACTCGTCCATCGGTCCCGCCACCGGCCCGGGCCGCTCGCGCTCGCGCGAGGTGACCGCGGCCTTCGCCCGCACCTGGGCCGAGGCCGGCCCCGACCACGAGGTGGTCCGCCGCGACCTGGTCGCCAGCCCGCTGCCGCACCTGCTCGACCCCGACCTGCACTGGGCCCCGGCGCTGCGGCCGGAGGGCTCCTCGCCCGACCCGGCGGCCGAGGCCGTCCAGGAGGAGGTCCTCGCGGAGCTGCTCGCCGCGGACGTCGTCCTCGTCGGCGCGCCGATGTACAACTACTCGCTGCCCTCGACGCTGAAGACCTGGG
>JAKONK010000222.1 GCA_022701985.1 Actinomycetales bacterium | reverse complement strand
GCCCGTGACGGCGACGAGCACGGTCCGGTCGGTGAGCACCGACTCGAGCACCTGCCCGTCGGCCACCAGCTCCCCCGTCGCGGTGTCGACCTCGAGCCAGCGGACCACCGCACCGGCGCGCGCCGCGGCCTGCACCCACGGGCGGACGTTCGCGTCGTGGTCGAGCCGGGAGAGCACCACCTCGGCGCCGTCGGGCCAGGTGGCGGCGAGGGTGCGGGAGAAGTCGTACGTCAGCGCCGTGGCCGAGCGCCCGTGGACGACGCCGGCCGGGTCGGCCCCCAGCAGGTCTCCCACCGCGGCGCGGAACGCGGCGACGGCGTCCTCGGCGTTGCGCTGCGACGGCGCGGAGGTCCCCCGGTTCGAGAGCGGGCCGGTCAGCGCCGCGGCCACCGCCTCCCCCACCTCGCGGGGCGTCTGCGTGCCGCCGGGCGCGTCGAACAGCGCCCACCCCCCGCCGTCCGGGCCCAGGGAGGGGAAGCGGGAGCGGAGGGCGTCGACGTCGTAGCGCTGGCTCACGGCTGCAGTCTGGCCGACGGCCGGCGCGGTCTGCACGAGTCCTCCACATCCCCGGCACGCCGCCTCCGCCACCTCCCGAGCGGCGCTCCCTAGCCTCTGCGTCATGTCGACTGGTCGGGCCCGGGTGGTCGTGGTGGAGGACGAGCCGGTGATCGCCGAGGCGGTCGCCGCGCGGCTGCGCGCCGAGGGGCACGAGGTCGCCGTCGCCGGTGACGGGCCCTCCGGCGTCGAGCTCTGCCGCCGGGTGCGGCCCGACCTCGTCGTCCTCGACCTCATGCTCCCGGGCTTCGACGGCTACGAGGTGTGCCGCCGGGTGCAGGCCGAGCCGGGCCTGGAGGGCGTCGCCGTGCTGATGCTCACCGCCCGCGCCGACGAGACCGACCTCGTCGTCGGCCTGCGCCTCGGCGCGGACGACTACCTCACCAAGCCGTTCAGCCCCCGCGAGCTGTCGGCCCGGGTCGCGGCGCTGCTGCGCCGGACCACCCGCCGGGCGACGACGACCCGGCTGCGGGTCGGCGGCGCGGAGCTCGACCTCGCGACGCGCCTGGTCCGCGCGGGCGGCGGGACCGTGCACCTCACCCCCACCGAGTTCGACCTGCTGGTGCGGCTCGCCCAGCAGCCCGGCGCCGTCGTCAGCCGCGAGCAGCTGCTCACCGACGTGTGGGGCTGGCGCGACCTCGGCTCCGACGGCCAGGGGACGTCCACCACGACCACCCGGACCGTCGACAGCCACGTCGCGGCCCTGCGCCGCAAGCTGGGCGACGACGTCGTGCGCACGGTCCACGGCGTCGGGTACGCCAGCGGCGTCGGGGTCCCGGGGCCGGTGGACGGCCCGTGATCCCGCTCGGGTGGATGACGTCGATCAAGGCGAAGCTGGGCGTCGTCGTCCTCGGTTCGGTGGTGGCGGGCCTCGCCGGCGGCGCGTTCCTGCTCCTGCAGGACGTGCGCATGCGCTACTCGCTCGTGGTGGCGGTCGTGATCAGCGTGGTCGCGATCCAGGTCCTCGCCCGCGGGATGACGGCGCCGCTGCGCGAGATGGCGGCGGCCTCCCGGCGCATGGCCGCCGGCGACCACACCGCGCGGGTGTCTGAGGCCTCGACCCGCGGCCGCGACGAGGTGGGCCAGCTCGCCGCCGACTTCAACACGATGGCCGCGGAGCTCGAGCGCGTCGACGCCCAGCGCCGCCGCCTGGTGGCCGACGCCAGCCACGAGCTGCGCACGCCGATCACCGCGCTGCGCGCCCTGCTGGAGAACCTCGCCGACGGCGTCACCCGGCCCGACCCCGACGCCCTCGCCGTGGCGCTCGCGCAGACCGAGCGGCTGGGCCGGCTGGTGGAGCAGCTGCTCGACCTCTCGCGCCTCGAGGCCGGGGAGGTGCCGCTGCACCGGTCGCCGGTCGCGGTGGCCGAGCTGGCCGAGCGGGCCGCCGCGGAGGCCCGCTCGCACTGCGCGTCGCTGGGCCGGCGGGTGACCGTGGTCGTCGAGGAGGTCGGCGCCGGTCCCGGAGAGCTCGTGCTCCACGCCGACGCCGAGCGCCTCGCGCAGGTGCTCGCCAACCTCCTCGACAACGCCACGCGCCACGCCCCCGCCGGCGGGACCGTCAGGCTGCTCGCCCGCCGGTCGCCGCAGGGGCCGCGGCCCGGGGTGCGGCTCGAGGTGGTCGACGACGGGCCCGGCGTCGCCGAGGCCGACCGCGAGCGCGTCTTCGACAGGTTCGCCCGCGCCGACGACGCCCGCGCCCGCACCGCCCGGACCACCCAGGAGACCGGTGGCACCGGGCTGGGGCTGGCGATCGTCCGCTGGGTGGTCGAGCTGCACGGCGGGACGGTGCGCATCGGCGACCCGCCCGGGAGCGCCCTGCACGGTCCCGGCGCGGGGTGCCGCGTCGTCGTCGACCTGCCCGCCTGACCCCGCGCCCCACACCCCGCGCCCCACACCCCGAGGCCCCTGGGCCGCCGGGGCGGTCACCCCTGCCCCCATCCCCTCCGGAGGATCCCGCGATGACACCCACCAGCCCGACGAGCAGCCCCACCACGAGCCCGCTGCCGCGGTTGCGCAGGCCGGGGGCACCACCGCGCGTGCAGATCGGCGTGGCGGCGGTCGCGCTCGTGGCGGCGCTGGTCGTCCCCGAGCCACCGGGCACCGGGCTGCTGGTGCTCGCCGCGGCGGTGGCCGCCGTCGTCCTGCTGGTGAGGCCGCCGCAGGCCCCGCAGCCGATCGACGGGCCGGGGCGGAGCCGCTGGCAGGCGGCGCACGGGGGCGCGGCGGTGCTGCTGGCCGCGAGCGCCGCCGTGCGCGACGCGGGGTGGGTGGTGGCGCTGTGCCTGGTCGGGTCGCTGCTGCTGGGGGCGCTGGCCCTCGCCCCGGCCGGCTCGTGGTCAGCGGTGCTGGCAGCTCCCCTGCGGCCGGTGGGGCGGCTGGCGACGGGTGCGGGGTGGCTCGTGCGGGGGGTCGAGGTGGCGCTCGGGCGGGCTGTGGAGCGGGCTCTCGGGGCGCGCGGCCAGACGGGCTCGACGGCGCGGCGGCGCTGGCAGCGGATCGGGCCGGCGGTGCGCGGGACCGCGCTCGCCGCGGTGCTCCTGGCCGTGTTCGTCCCGCTGCTCGCGAGCGCGGACGCGCGGTTCGGGTCGCTGTTCACCGGGGCCGGCGCCTGGCTCGACGCCGCGGTCGTCCAGCTCGGCGCCTGGCTCGGCCTGGCGCGCGTGGACGTGGTGGTGGGGCGCGTCGTCGTCTTCGCGCTGGCCGCCGTGGTGACCGCCGCTGCGCTGGTGGTCGCGTGGGACCCCCGTCGCGCGGTGGCCGTCGAGGCGCCGTCGGGGCGGTCGGGGCGGGTGCTGGCCCGCAGGGTGGAGTGGCTGCTGCCCCTGGGCGCCCTCGACGCGCTCTTCGCCGTGTTCCTGCTCGTGCGCGTCACCGCTCCGGCGGACGGGGGCACCTTCGCCGAGCAGCTGCACGCGGGGTTCGCGCAGCTGGTGGTGGCCACCGCGCTGGTGCTCGGCGTCGTCGCGCTCGCCGTCCGCTGGACGCCGATGACCGCCGGACCCCTCGCGGCGCTGGCGGTGCTGTGCCTGCTCTCGCTCGGGATCGACGCCGCCGCCGTGAGCGACCTGGTCGCCTACGTGGAGGCCTACGGGCTGACGCGGCTGCGCGTCTCCGTGGCCGTGGTGTGCGCCGGGCTCGCGGGGCTGCTGGCGCTGCTGCTGGTGGCCGGTGCGGTGCGCGGGCGGCGGACGGACGGGAGGCGCCAGGGGTGGGTGCCGCAGGTGGCCGCGCTGGTCGCCGCGGCATCGCTGCTCGGGCTCGCGGCGGCCGACCCCGACGCCCTGGTCGCCAGGTCGCAGCTGGCGCGGCTCGATGAGCCGTCGGGCCCGGACCTGCCGTACCTGCGGTCGCTGTCCGCCGACTCCGTGCCCGCGGTGGCGGCCGTGCTGGGCGAGCGTCCGGGCGCCCTCGGCCCGGACGGCGCGTGCCTGCTCGAGCTCTCGCACACCCCCGCCGGGGGCGGCTGGGCGTCGGCCAACCTCGCCCGGTGGCGCGCACAGCGGGCGCTGGCCGACCTCCCGGGCTGCTGAGCGGCGAGACTGCAGCGGTGCCCGTGCGCTCCCTGGCCCTGTTCGTGCTCGCCGCCGTGCTGGAGATCGGCGGGGCGTGGCTGGTCTGGCAGGGGGTGCGCGAGCACCGCGGCTGGGGCTGGGTGGGCGCCGGGGTCATCGCGCTGGGGCTGTACGGCTTCGCGGCGGCGCTGCAGCCGAGCGCGGAGTTCGGGCGGGTGCTGGCCGCGTACGGCGGGGTGTTCGTGGCGGGGTCGCTGCTGTGGGGCGTGCTGGTCGACGGGTTCCGCCCCGACCGGTGGGACCTCGCCGGCGCCCTGGTCTGCCTCGTCGGGGTGGCGCTGATCATGTACGGGCCCCGCAGCACCGTCTGAACCGCGCTGGGGCGGGCTGCCCGGGACGTGCCGGGACTGCCTGCCAGACTCGCGCGGTGGCTGTCCTGCACCGCGCGACCATCCGTCCCACCAAGCTCGAGGCGCTCCAGGCGTGGGTGCCGG
>JAKONK010000220.1 GCA_022701985.1 Actinomycetales bacterium | reverse complement strand
CCACCATCGCCATGCTCCACGAGCGCGCCACCACCGACTCGCGCCTCCTGGCCGCCCAGCTGCAGGGCGCGCTGGACACGCGGGTGCTCATCGAGCAGGCCAAGGGCGTCATCGCCACCCAGCTGGGGACGTCGATGGCCGACGCCTTCCTGGTGATGCGCACCACCGCGCGGCACCGCGGCGTCCGCCTCGCCGACGTGGCGCTCGCGCTGGTCGAGGGGCGCACCGACGCCCACCAGCTGGACGGGTAGGACCGGGGCGCAGGGGGTGCCGCCGGGTCACCGGCGAATCCTCGCCGACCCAGCGCCGAGCCGTTGTCATGCGGCCGGCCGGCTGCCAGGCTGTCCGCGCGGACCCCTTCCGGGGCCGTGCGGCCCTGGTCCCGGCGGCGCTCGACGCGAGCGGACGGACGCGCCATGGCTCCTCCTGCCCCCCATCCCGACCCGTGCTGCGGGAGTGCTCCCGCTCCCGTGGTGCACCTGCGCGGTGAGCTCGACCTCGTCACGCAGGCCTCCTCGCGCGCCCTCCTCCGCCCCTGGGCCGCCACCCCCGCCCTGCAGCTGGTGGTGGTCACCCGTGAGGTGACCTTCGCGGACTGCGCCGGTCTGCGGCCGCTGCGCGAGGCCGCCGCCGCGCTGGCCGCCCGCGGCGGTCTCGTCGTGCTGCCCGCCCCCGCGCGCTCCGTCGTGCGCGTGCTCCAGCTCACCGGCACTGACGGGGGTCTGGTGCTGCGCGAGGAGGCGTGGCGGTGCGGCTCCCGCGCGGGCCCGTCTCCGGGTCCCACCAGCCCCGCGGTCGCGGCCGGGTCTGCTGCCTGCGACGGTGGAGCGGTGCCCCCCGACCCCAGCACCGCCGTAGCGGGCGGTGAGAGCGGTGGGCCGCATCGGTGAGCAGCTGCACGCCGCCATGAGGGGCAGCGGGCTGGCTGCCGCCGACAGCCTCTGCCGCGCCTGCGTGTCGCTCCTCGACGTCGACGGCGCCGCCATCAGCGTCGTCGACCACGGCCAGTCGCGCGGCACCTTCGGGTCCTCCGGCGAGCTGAGCAGGCGCCTGGACGACTACCAGTTCACCTACGGCGAGGGGCCCTGCCTCGACGCCGTCCGCCTGCGCGTCCCCGTGCTGGTGGCGGACCTGTCCGACCCGGTGGCCGAGCGGTGGCCCGCGTTCACCGCGTCGCTGCAGGACGCCGGCGTGGAGGCCGTCTTCGCACTGCCGGTCACCATCGCAGCGGCCACGGTGGGGGCCCTCGACCTGTTCCGCCACCGCGCCGGCCCCCTCGACGACCACGGCCTCGAGGGGGCTCTCGCGGCCGCGCGCCTGGCCGCCTCGCCCCTGCTCGACGTCGAGCAGGGGCTCGCCCGGCGGGCGGCGGCGGGGGTCGACGTGGGGGAGCCCGGCGAGGTGTGGGACGAGCTGGCCTCCCTGGAGCGCACGGAGGTCTACCAGGCCACCGGCTTCCTCATCGCGCAGGCCGACGTCACCCCGGTCGAGGCGCTGGTGCGGCTGCGCGCCCGGGCCTACAGCACGGGGCAGACGGCCAGCGAGGTCGCGTGGGAGGTGCTGGAGCGCCGCCTCGTGCTCGACCGCGACGGCTCGTGGCGGCGCGGAGACGGGCACGGCGGGGGTGCCGGGGGCACCGGAGGCACGGGAGAGCGGGAGCCGCGATGAGCACGCGCCGAGAGCAGGACGTCGCAGCGTCGTTCGTCTCCCTGGCCACCGCGCTGGCCACGGGGGCCGACGTCGTGGAGCTGCTGACCGAGCTCACCGAGGACTGCGCCCGGCTCCTCGACGTCGAGTCGGCGGGCCTGCTGCTGGCCGACGGGGCGGGCGTGCTGCACGTCCTCGCCGCCACCTCGGTGGACACCCGCGAGCTGGAGGTCTTCCAGACCCAGCGCGTGCAGGGCCCCTGCCTCGACTGCTACCGCTCGGGCGAGGCGGTCAGGGTGCCCGACCTGCGCGGTGAGCGGGAGCGCTGGCCGGCCTTCGCCGCCGTCGCCCTGCGGATGGGGTTCGCCTCGGTCCACGCCGTGCCCATGCGGCTGCGCACGCACCGGCTGGGTGCCCTCGGCCTCTTCGGCACCCGCAGCGGCGCCCTCGACGACGGCGACCTCAGCCTGGGGCAGGCGCTCGCCGACGTCGCGAGCGTCGCGATCGTGCAGAACAGCCGGACGCCACCGGCGGACGAGGACGCCGCGGCCGTGGAGTCGCAGCTGCAGGCCGCGCTGCGCGCCCGCGTGCTGGTCGAGCAGGCCAAGGGCGTGCTCGCGTTCTGGGGCGGCGTGGGCACGGCCGAGGCGCACGCGGTGCTGAGGGCGTACGCCGCCGACCACGGCCTCCGCCTGAGCGACCTGGCCGCTGACGTGGTCGAGCGCCGCGTCGCGCCGCAGCTGCTGCTGCTGGAGCACCGCAGCCCCGCCTCCGACGCCCCCTGAGGGGCCCCGGGACGGGGCTGCGGTCCGCGGGCCGGTGGGGCCTGCGGAGGGGTCAGGCGCTGCGGCGCACGAACCGGTGCCAGCCGGCGGCCTCGCGGGCCTCGGGCGAAGCGGCGTCGCGGGCCTGCTGCTCACCCTGCTGGGCGCTCAGCGCGAGCACGACGGCCATCAGCGAGGGGATCAGCCACTGGAGGGCGCGCAGCTGCTGCTGAGCGGCCTTCACCCCGGCCGGGGTCTCCTCGGTGGGGATGACGCCGCTGACGGCCGGCACCGCGCCGTCGGCGGCGAGCTTGCCGCCCAGCACACCCGCCCAGAAGGTGGCGCCGGCGGCCAGGACCGTCAGCCCCAGCTTGGTGGCGGTGTTCACGGCGACGTCGCTGCGGGTGGCCGCCCGGTCGCGGTTCGCGAGCAGGATGCCGAGGCCCCCCAGGAGGTGCGCGCCGGCTCCGACGGCCTGCACGGGCGCCCAGCGCGCCCAGCCGGCCGTCGCCACCGGAATGCGGTCCACCGGGTCGGAGACGACCCGGGAAGCGCCGTTGACGCCCACGGCCCCCATGAGGTTGCCGCCGAACCAGGCAGCACCTCCGAGGTCGTGGAGGATGCGGCTGGTGGTCTGGAGAGTGGTCATGGGGCTCCTCGTGGCAGTCGGGTGGTGACGGGGCGGGCCGGCCGGGAGGGGGTCAGCGGTCGGAACGGCTGTGGCCGTCGTCGCCCTCGATCTCCTTGGCGAGCAGGCCGGAGCCCAGGGCCCACAGCGCCGCGCCGATGATCCCGACGTAGACGCCGATCTGGGCTGACAGGTCGTCACCGCGCTCGAGGCCGCCCATGGGCTGGAGGGCGAAGGCGATGCACTGGATCGTGGCGGCCAGGCCGACCGCCATCGAGACCAGCGTCAGCCCGCGGTGCTGGCCGCGCCGGGCGCGGGAGGCCGCGTAGACCATCGCCAGCAGCAGGCCCAGGCCCAGGTAGGCGATGAAGGGGACCAGGGAGTCCGTGGCGTAGCCGGTGCGGGGGTCTGCGTCGCCGGAGGGGTCGACCCAGTTCATGAAGGGGGCGATGTTGAAGATGACGATGCCCAGGCCGGCGACGGCCAGGCCGGCCTTGCCGGCGCGGCGGTCGTCGACCTCGACCCTGTCGGCGCCGTGGGTGCCTCGAGGGGCTGAGGAGCTGTTGTTCGTCGTCATGAGAGACCTCGATCTGAGAGCGGAGCGCTGCTCAGTGCGGGTCCGGGCACTGACGTGTGCTTCGACTGTGGCAGAGGGGACGGGTTCCGGCGACCCCACGGCGTTGGCGCCGGGGGGTCGCTGGGCGGGTCAGATCTCAGGCGCGGGAGTCGCGCACGGTGTCCTTGGCGTCGGTGGCGCTGTTCTGGACGTGCTGAGCCGCGGAGGCGCTCTCGTCCTTCACGGTGGCGGCAGCGCTGGTGGCGCTGTCCTTGACCGACTGGGCCGCCTGGGCGGCGGGCTCCCGCAGGTTCGACGCCGCCTCCTTGGCCGCGTCCGCGAGGGGAGCGGTCACGGTGCTGGCGTGCTCCTTGACGGCCGTGGCGGCCTGGGTCTCCTTGGCGCTGGCGGGGAGCAGGGAGCCCACCAGCCAGCCGACGCCGAGCGCGACCAGTCCCGCGGCCAGGGGGTTGCCCTGCGTCGCCGACCGCGCGGCGCCGGGAGCGCCCTGGACGGCGTCACGAGCTGAGGACGCCGCATCCGAGGCCGTGGAGGAGGCGTCTCCGGCAGAGCCCATGACCCGGTCCTTGACGCCGCCGACGGCGCTGCCCACGACGCCGCGGACCTTGTCCTTCTGGCGCTGGGCGACGTTGGCCGGGGCGGCGTAGTCGGTGAGGGCGTTGACGTCGTCGCTCATGCGAGCGCGGGTCGCGTCGATCTGTGCGCGCAGGACGGCGGGGTCGCTGCTGGCCGTGACGTCCTGGCCGCTGGTGGGGGTGCTCATCGGTGGTTCTCCTCCTCGTGGCCCTTCAGGGCGCTGGGCACCTGCTGCAGGGTGCTGGTGGTGGCCGGCAGGCCCTTGACGGTCTTCAGCTGCGCGCGTCCGCGGGCGGCGAGCACGGCGGTGACCACGGCCCAGACGGCGGCGACGACGAGCGCCGACCAGCCGCGGCCGATGAGCTCGCCCAGGCCCCACCACGCGGCGATGGACAGGAAGAGCAGGACGAAGTGCCCGGAGACACCGGCGCCGGCGAGCAGGCCCGCGCCCTTGCCCGCCCGGGTGGCGGACTGGGTCGCCTCGGCCTTGGCCAGCGCGATCTCCTGGCGCACCAGGGCGGAGAGGTCCTCGGTGACCGAGGAGAAGAGCTC
>JAKONK010000209.1 GCA_022701985.1 Actinomycetales bacterium | reverse complement strand
GAGCGCTGGGTCGGCGTCGCCCAGCGACTCCGCGGTGAGCCACACGGCCTCGGGGTCACCGGTGACGACGGGGTCCTCGGGGCCGGCGTCGGTCGGGCCGCCGCCGAGGGAGTCGGGACCGTCGACCGTCGGGCCCGACTGCGCCTCGGGCCAGTCCTGCACCGGGCAGGCGTTCCGCAGCGCGCAGCCCGCGCACAGCTCGGGCGCGCGCTTCTCCACCTGCCACCGGCTGAAGCCGTAGACCCGGCCGGTCCCGGTGCCGATGGCCCACTGCCAGCCGAGGCGGTTGGCCGCACGGGAGCCGTCGAGGAGGTTGCGGTACATCTCGTCCTCGCCCGTGCGCCAGTCGGCGCCGGCCCGGACCGCCCACTGCGAGGCCAGCCACATGCGGGTCTGGTTGACCAGCCAGCCGTCGTCGTGGAGCTCGGCTGTGGTGGCGGCCATGCACGCCATCTGCTGCGGCCAGGGGTCGCCGGTGCTGACCGGGGCCGTCGGCGGGGGAGAGCCGGGCGAGGGGACCGGTGCGTCGAAGCGCAGCGGCGCGCCGTTCGCCTTCCCGACCCGCGCGTAGACGTGGCGCGAGTACTCCTGCCACATCAGCTCGTCGCGGAACTTCTGGCGGTCGCGGAAGGGCGCGCCACCTGCGGCCTCCCACACCGCGGGCAGGGTCAGCAGGCCGTGGCGGATGTACGGGGAGAGGCGGCTCGCGCCGCGGCTCGACTCCGGCAGGACGTTGCTGCGGCGGTTCGCGTACCCGGTGAGGTCGAGCATCGCCAGCGCGGTGTCCGCAGCGGTCTGCCCGCCGCGCACGCGGGAGGCGCGGACCTCGTCGCCGGAGAGGTGGCCCAGGTGCTCCCGCACCCAGGCGACGACGGCCGACCTGTCCTCGCTGCGGTCGACGGGGGGCGTGGGGAGGCGCACCTGATCACCCTCCCCGAACACGCGTCCGACGGCGACCCGGCGCCGGTGGGCCGGTGGTGGGCCGTCGGTCGGAGCCGTCAGCGCCAGGCGCGCAGCTGCGCCGCCCGCTCCTCGACGGCCCGCAGGTCGACGACGGCGGGCGCCACCAGCGACAGGGGCTCCACGACGGGCAGCGCCTCCACGAGGGCGGCCGCGGTCTCGAGGTCGACGACCGGCGTCCCGAGCTGCTGCGCGCGTCGCGCCTTCGTGGTGCCCGAGCGGGGGTCGTCGGTGACGAGCAGCACCGTCCGGCCGGAGACGGCGCTGGTCACCCGCAGCCCGCGCTCGCGGGCGCGCAGCTCGAGCAGGCTGCGGACGTCGGGGTCGCCGCCCGTGAAGACGACGGCGTCGCCGGCGCGCAGCGGGCGGGCGAGCGGTTCCACCGACCCAGCGGGCCCGGCCCCGACGGTGGAGACCGGAGCACGGGGAGCCGCGACGACCCGTCCGTCCACGACCCGGCGCTGCCGCAGCTCGGGAGCCCGGCGCGGCGCCGGGACGTGCGGCCACGGCGTCGTCGTCGCCCGGTGCAGCAGCGCTGCGTGGGCGCCCGGGCCGCCGGTGCGGATGTAGCAGCCGAGCAGCTCGGCGGTGGCCCGCGCGTCACCGAGGGCCGAGTGCGCCCCGCTGAGGCGGACGCCCGCCGCGGCGCAGCAGTCGGCGAGCTTGCGCTTCAGCAGGTCGGGCAGGTGCAGCCGGCTCTCACGCAGGGTGCACAGCTCGGCGACCTCGGGCATCGCGACGCCCGCGCGCTCCATCTCGGCGCGCAGGAACGGGACGTCGAAGCTGGCGTTGTGCGCCACGAGCACCCGTCCGGCCAGCTGCTCGACCACCGCGCCGGCGACGTCGGCGAAGCGGGGTGCGCCGCGGACGTCGGCCGGGCGGATGCCGTGGACGTGCGTCGCACCGACGGTGGAGCGGTCGGGGTGGACGAGCGTCGACCACTCCGCCCCCGCTGCGCCGTCCGGCGAGACGTGGACGACGGCCACCTCGACGATGCGCTCGGTGCGCGGTGAGAAGCCGGTGGTCTCGAGGTCGAGCACGGCGTAGCCAGCGGTGGCGGGGAAGTCCACCCGGTCACGCTACGTCGTCCCGTCGCTGGGACGGAGCACCCACCTGCGGGGGTCAGCCGGCGCTGGCGGGGGAGCCGACGGAGCGGAGCATCGCGGTCAGCTGCTCGGCGGGGACGGCAGGGCTGAACAGCCAGCCCTGGGCGAGGTCGCAGCCGTGGGCGAGCAGCCACTGCGCCTGGGCCTCCTCCTCGACGCCCTCGGCGACGGCGCTCATGCCCAGGGCCTCGGCGAGGGCGAGGGCGGCGCTCACCAGGGGCGCCTCCTGGTCCGCGTCCTGGATGTCGACGACGAAGCTGCGGTCGATCTTCAGGACCGCGCTGCCGGAGCGCCGGAGCCTGTCGAGGCTGGAGTAGCCCGTGCCGAAGTCGTCGACGGCGGTGCGCACCCCGATCTCGCGCAGGTGCTCCAGGTTGCGCCGCACGACGTCCGAGGTGGTGTCGTGGTCGTCCTCGACGAGCTCGAGCAGCAGCCGCGTCGCGGGGAGGCCGCTGCTGAGGAGGGCGTGCGCGACGTCGTCCGCGTACCCCTCGGTCAGCAGCTCCTCGCCCGTGGTGTTGACGGAGAGGTAGGGCGCGCGGCCGTCAGCGGTCGTGGGCCAGGTGGCCGCAGCGCGGCACGCGGCCAGCAGGACCGTGCGCCCGAGCTCCAGGCCGAGGCCGAAGCGCGCGACGTCGGGCAGGAAGTGCCCCGGACCGAGCAGACCGCGCTCGGGGTGCTGCCAGCGCACGAGCGCCTCGGCGCCCACGACGCCGCGGTCGGCCAGGGCGATGATCGGCTGGAAGTGCACCACGAGTTCGCCGCGCACGAGCGCCTCGCGGAGCTCACGACCCTCCTCGCCGACCCCGGGGTGCTCGTGCACGCGGTGGCCGCCCCGCTCGCGGGCCCACGCGGCGGCGCGCTCGGCGCGCTCCACGAGCCCGACCGGGGACTCCTCCCGCGAGGCGGCCGCGCTGCCGACGGCGCAGGAGGCCGTCGGCTCCGCCGCGGCGCGCAGGACCTCCGCGAGCGCCGTCGCCTCCGCCAGCGGGGTGCGGGGGAGCAGGACGGCGAAGCCGGTGCCGCTGCAGCGCGTCAGGTGCGCCCGGGGCGGCAGGTGGCGGGTCCAGGTGTCGACGAGGTGGCGCAGCAGCTCGTCACCGGCGCTGCGCCCCAGGGCGTGGTCGACCTCCCGCAGCCTGTCGACCTCGAGCACGAGCAGGGCCGGCGGCGTCGCGTCGGCCAGCGCGGAGACCAGCAGGCGCTCGAGGCCGCGGCGGTTGGGCAGGCGGGTCGTCGTGTCGTACTCCGAGGCCTGCAGCGCGGAGACCAGCCACCGGACGGCGCCGGTCAGCAGGGCGCCCATGCCCCACACCACGAGCACCTCGCCGGTCGTCACGCCCGGCTGCACGGCCAGGACCGGTGCGCCGGTGGCGACCATGAGGGCGAAGTGCAGGTCGCCCTGGCGCTGCGACATCACGAAGCGGGCGTACACCGTGGCCACGAGGTACGTGCAGGCGTAGGCGACGGCGGTGCTGTGGCCGCCCGAGGCGGTGAGGCACACGGTGATCAGCAGGGTGCCGACGTGGACGAACGGGCCGAGCGCAGCCCGCGGCAGGCGCCCCGCGAGGGCCAGGCACACGGCGCTGCTGGTGAGGGCCAGCACGTCGGTGAGGCGCACCAGCCACGAGGTGCGGCCACCGCTGGCCGCCGGGAGCAGGGTGGTCGAGATGACCAGGACGCCCACCGCGCCGAACAGCACGCCCATCAGCACCCACGCCGGGCGCGTGGGGAGCAGGGTGACCGGCCTCGCGCCGTGGGTCAGCAGCGCTGACGCCCCGGTGCGAGGGGCCGGTGCCAGGGTCACCCCACGATCGTCGACGCGTGCTCACCGTGGCTGGAGCACCCTGTCGAGGTCACCCGCCGGTGTCCCCCCAGGCATGCCGGGGGTCTGCAGCCGGTCGTGGCGGTGGACGGGCCGGTGGCCGGGAGGGCGGAGGGCGGGTCGGGGTCGGTGAGGGCGGGCCGCGCCAGCGAGGCAGGATGCCCCTGCCAGCTCAGCCGGGGACCGGACGGAGCGTGACATGACCACCTGCGCGTCGCTCCACCGCACCGGCCGGAGGCCAGAGGATGTCTAGGAACCGCCCGCCGTCGCTCAAGGACGTCGCGCGCGAGGCCGGTGTCTCCTTCCAGACCGTCTCGCGCGTCATCAACGACGGCCCCCGCGTGTCCAGCGCCACCCGCGCGAACGTCCTCGAGGTGATCGCGCGTCTCGGGTACCGGCGCAACGACGCGGCCAGGGCGCTGAAGACGAGCCGCTCCCGCACGATCGGGGTGATCGCCGACGCCTCACCGCGCTTCGGTCCGGTCAGCACGCTCACCGCGGTGGAGTCCGCGGCCCGGGACGCGGGCTACACGGCGCTCGTGACCACCATGAGCCACCCCAGCCGTGACCTGGTGGCCGACACCTTCGGCGACTTCGTGGAGCGCGGCGTCGAGGGGGTGGTGGTGATCGCTCCCAGGGTGGACCTGGCCCACGTCGCGCAGGAGACCCCCTCGGAGATCCCCGTGGTGGTGCTGGCTCCGGGCGAGGCCAGCCAGCCCGGTGTCACGGTCTTCTACGAGGACCAGGAGCTGGGGGCCCGCCTGGCGGTCCGGCACCTCGTCGAGCTCGGCCACCGGGACGTCGCGCACCTGGCCGGGAACCAGGAGTGGCTCGACGGGCAGGTCCGCCTGCGGGGCTGGGAGACCGAGCTCCGGTCGCACGGCATCGTCCCCGGAGCGCTGCGGCACGGCGACTGGTCCGGCGGCAGCGGGTACGAGATCGGTCGGGACATGGTCGCCGAGGGGCTGCCAGGAGCGATCTTCATCGCTTCGGACCTCATGGCCCTGGGGTTCCTGAGGGCCCTGTACGAGGCCGGCCTGTCCGTACCGGACGACATCTCGGTCGTGGGCTTCGACGACAACGAGTTCGCCCCCCAGGTCCACCCCCCGCTGACCACGGTGCGCCAGTCCTTCGAGGTGGTCGGCTCGCGGTGCATGGCGATCCTGCTGGCGCTCATCGGGGACGACGACGTGGACACGACGCCGGCAGTGCCCCGCCTGGTCGTCCGGCAGTCGGCCCGCCGGGCCTGAGGCCGTTCCGCGCGCCTCCGGAGAACTTAGGCGAACGTTCGCCCCAAACCCTTGACGGGCCGTAGGGCGAACGTTCACACTCATCGAGACGAGCCAGCCGGTCAGCGGGGCGGGCGAGGAGCCGGGTCGCGCAGTCGCGACGCCGGGCCCTCGTCCCACCGGGCCGCGTCGTCGACGCCACGGTGCAGTGGCGTCCCACCGTGGACGCAGGAGGTCGCGACGATGCGCATCGGGCACCACACCATCACCTGGGGAGGCGTCGTCGGGCACCCGGCAGGCGTCACCAGCATCAAGGACCTCCACTACGTGTCGCACGGGTCGGTCGTCGAGGCCGTGCGGGAGATCGGCGCCGTCGGCTACCAGGGCACCGAGGTCTTCGACGGCAACCTCGCCGCCCTCGCCGACACCCCGGAGGTCCTCCTCGACGCGCTCGCCGCGGCGCAGGTGGAGCTCGTCAGCGTCTACGCGGGAGCCAGCTTCGTCTACGCGGACGCCCTGCCCGACGAGATGGCCCGACTGCGCCGCAGCTGCGAGCTGGCCCAGCGCTTCGGAGCCTCCCGCCTGGTGGTCGGCGGTGGTGCGCGCCGCGCGTCGGGAACCACCGAGGCCGACTACGACCGCCTCGGCGCCGCCCTCGACGCCGTCGACGACCTGGCCGCCGGCTTCGGTCTCGAGGCCAGCTACCACCCCCACCTGTCGACGATCGTCGAGTCGCCGGCGGAGCTCGAGATGCTCATGGGGCGCAGCCGGATCGGGTTCTGCCCCGACACCGCCCACCTCGCAGCCGGTGGTGGGGACCCGGCGGCCCTCGTCCGCCAGTACCCCGACCGCCTCAAGCACGTCCACCTCAAGGACATCGACCTCAGCACGGGCGCCTTCCTCCCCCTCGGACAGGGCGACCTCGACCTCGCCGACGTCGTCGCTGCCGTCACCGAGACCGGCTACGACAGCTGGCTCATGGTCGAGCTCGACTCCGCCGAGGGCCCCCCGCAGGAGGCGGCGGCCACCAGCCTCGCCCACCTGCAGCACCTGCTCGACCGCACCGCCGCCTGACCACCACCTCTGATCACCGCTCCCTGAGCACCCCCGCTGCACCGCCGCAGCGCACCACCCACCACCGAAGGGTCCTCTCGCCATGCCCGCACCCTCCGTCCGCCGCCGCTTCGGCGCCGTCGTCCGCCGTGCCGTCCTCCCCTCGGCGCTCTGCCTCCTGCTCGCCTCCTGCAGCGCCGCCGGCACGAGCGCCTCAGCACCCGAGGGCGAGGTGGACCAGGCCTTCCTCGCCCAGGTGGACGCCTCGCTCGCCGACGTCGAGTCGCAGGTGCTCAGCACCGGGCCGAACGGCGAGGAGCCCGCCAGCGCCGACAGCGCAGACCTCACCGACGCCCAGGTCGAGCAGGTCAAGGCGCTCGGGGCGACGGCTGCGATCGCCATGCACTACGCCGGCGACGACTGGTCGACGTCGCAGATCAAGGGCCTGCAGGACGAGTTCGGGCGCCTGGGCATCGAGGTCGTCTCCAACACCGACGCGGACTTCGACCCGGCCCAGCAGGTCTCCGACATCGAGAACGCGATGACGCGCAAGCCCAGCGTGATGGTCTCGCTGCCGACCGACCCGGTGGCCACCGCCGGCGCGTACCGGGCCGCGGCGCAGGCCGGGACGAAGCTCGTGTTCATGGACAACGTGCCGCAGGGCTTCGTGGCCGGCCAGGACTACGTCTCGACGGTCTCGGCCGACAACTACGGCAACGGCGTCATCTCCGCGCACCTCATGGCCCGCGCGCTCGGCGGGGAGGGGACCATCGGCCTGGTCTTCCACGAGGCCGACTTCTTCGTGACGAAGCAGCGCTACCAGGGCTTCGAGGACACCATCGCGAAGGACTACCCCGACATCGAGGTGGTCGCCGAGCAGGGCATCGCCGGACCCGACTTCGCCGGTGACGCCCAGACCGCGTCCGCTGCGATGCTGAGCCAGAACCCCGACCTCGACGGCATCTGGGCCGTGTGGGACGTCCCCGCCGAGGGCGTGCTCGCCGCGGCGCGCGCCGCCGGCCGCGACGACCTGAAGGTCGCCACGCAGGACCTCGGGCTCAACGTCGCCATCGGGCTGGCCCAGGACCGCAACGTCGTCGGGCTCGGCGCTCAGCGCCCCTACGAGCAGGGTGTCACCGAGGCGCGCCTCGCCGCGCTCAGCCTGCTCGGCGAGCAGGTGCCGGCCTACGTCGCGCTGCCCTCGCTGGGCGTGACCCACGACAACGTCCTGGAGGCGTGGAAGACCGTCTACTCGGAGGACGCGCCCGCCCAGCTCAGCGACTCGTTCGTCGACTGATGACGCCCACGCCCCGGGCCGCGCCCGCCGTGCGGATGCACGGCATCCACAAGTCCTTCGACGCCGTGCGCGTCCTCACCGACGTCGACTTCGAGGTCAGCCGCGGTGAGGTGCACGCGCTGGCCGGCGGCAACGGCGCCGGCAAGTCCACCCTCATGAAGATCCTCCAGGGGGTCTACGCCAAGGACGCCGGCACGATCGAGGTCGACGGCCGTGAGGTCGACATCCGCAGCACGCACGACGCCCGGGCCGCGGGCATCGGCATGGTCTTCCAGGAGTTCAGCCTGGTCCCGACCCTGACGGTGGCCCAGAACATCTTCCTCGGCGTCGAACCGCTCTCGGGCGGTCTCATCCGCGACCGGGAGGCCGAGGCCAGGGCGCGGGAGGTCTTCGCGCAGATGGCCGTCGACGTCGACCCGCGCGCCGTCGTCGGCAGGCTCGGCACCGCGTACTGGCAGCTCACCGAGATCGCGAAGGCGCTCGCCCAGGACGCGCGGGTGCTGATCATGGACGAGCCCACCGCCAGCCTCGCGCGGCACGAGGCCGACGCGCTGTTCGAGCTGGTCGGGCGGCTCAAGGACCGGGGCATCTCGGTCATCTACATCTCGCACCGGATGGATGAGGTGTTCCGCATCGCCGACCGCATCACGATCCTGCGTGACGGTCGCCGGCTGATGACCGAGCGCCTGGTCGACACGACGCCGGCCGAGGTGATCGAGGGCATCGTCGGCGGGGCCGTCGAGGGGGAGATGACCTACCGGCGCCGCGCGGAGCGCCCCGGTGCCGACGCCGGTGCCCCGCCGGTGCTCGAGCTGCGCGAGGTGACCGCCGGTCCCCGCGTGCAGGGCGTGTCGTTCTCGGTGGGTGCCGGCGAGATCGTCGGCATCGCGGGTCTGATGGGCAGCGGGCGCACCGAGCTCGCCAGGGCGCTGTTCGGCATCGACCCGATCCGCTCGGGCGAGGTGCTGGTGCGGGGGAAGGCGGTGCGCCTGGGCGACCCGCGGCGCGCCATCGCCGCGGGGATCGCCATGATCCCCGAGGACCGCCGCGCCCAGGGCCTGGTGCTCGACCACTCGGTGCGCGACAACCTCCTGCTCCCGCTGCTCGGGAGGTTCCGCGCCGGGCCGCTGGTCGACGACCGCGCCGCCCGCGCCGAGGCCCGGAAGCTCGTGCAGCGCTTCCGCGTCAAGGTCGCCGACGACTCCAAGGCGGTGCGGCGCCTGTCGGGCGGCAACCAGCAGAAGGTCGTCATCGCCAAGTGGCTCGGCACCGACCCCTCGGTCCTGGTCATGGACGAGCCGACGGCAGGCGTCGACATCGGTACCAAGACGGAGATCCTCGAGACCATCCGCGACCTGGCCGACGCCGGGATGGGCGTGGTCGTCATCTCCTCCGAGTACCCGGAGCTGCTCGCCGTGAGCGACCGCGTGGTCGTGCTGCGCGAGGGCTCGGTGCACCGCGTCCTGGACCGGGACGACATCCCCGACGAGAACGTCCTCCAACTCTCCGTGCAAGGAGCCTGA
>JAKONK010000192.1 GCA_022701985.1 Actinomycetales bacterium | reverse complement strand
GAAGGAGTCCATGGCGCGCTGGGCTCGGGCGACGATGTCGGGCAAGTCCACCGCAGCGCCGATCTGAGATGTGCACACCTCCACCAGCAACCTCGAGATCGTTGTTCCCAGCTCGGCGGCGTTGTGCTGGACGCGCCGGAGGGCATCGAAACCGTCGGACGGCTGGTTCGATGAGTCTGCGTGAATGACGTCATGCAGGCGCAGGGCCGCCAGGAGCTCCGCGGCGACATCTGCGTGCCCAGGGGTAGACGCGCCCGCGTCTGCCTGGGGCACGACAGCGATGAGCATGCGCTCGAAGCCGTCGAGAGCCTCGATGGTGACCATCAGCATCTTGCTGACGGCGGAGCTGGTGCTGGAAGAGCCATCCCGGGTGCCGGTGCCGTACATGGTGCTGCGTCCTCCTCCGAAGTGGTTCGCGCTCAGAGGCGGAAGGAAGCCACCAGGTCCTGCAGCTCACCGGCAGTACGCGCCAGGTCCTGAGCCGCTGAGGTCGTGGTGGCTGCACCAGTGGTGGTCTCTGCCGCCGCGGCGGCGACCCCGGTGATGTTCGCCGAGATGTCCGCCGTGCCCGAAGAGACTTCCGTGACCGAGCGCACCATCTCCGCTGTCGTGGCCGACTGCTCCTCCACCGCCGAGGCCACCGTGGACTGCAGTGCATCAATACGAGCGATCACCTCACCGATCTGCTTGATGGCCGACCGCGCATCGGCAGCATCGCCCTGGGCGGTGGCCACGCGCTGCACGATCTGCTCGGTGGCCTGGGCAGTCTGGCGCGCCAGCTCCTTGACCTCCCCAGCGACCACGGCAAACCCCTTTCCGGCCTCCCCTGCCCGGGCCGCCTCGATGGTCGCGTTCAACGCCAGCAGGTTGGTCTGCTCAGCGATAGAGGTGATCAGCTTGACGACATCACCGATCTCGCGGCTGGAGGTGTCCAGGCGGTCCACCGTCGCCCCCGCCGTCGCAGCGGTCACCACCGCATCAGCGGCCGTCTGAGATGCCGAGGCTGTGGAGGAGGCGATCTCACCGATGGCCGCCGTCATCTCCTCCCCTGCAGCAGCGATGGTTCCCATCGACCCGGAGATCTGCTCCGAGGCCGCCGCCACCAACTGAGCCTGCACCGAGGACTCCTGCGCCCCCGCGGACAGCTGAGCTGAGACCGCTGACAGCTCGGAGGAGGAAGAGGCCAGAGACTGGGCCTTGGCGCTGATGGTGCGCACCACACCCGCGAGCTGGTCGATGGAAGCATCGGTGGCCGCGGCCAGCTGACCGACCTCGTCGCGCGAGCTCACCCCGGTGCGCTGGTCCAGGCGTCCCTCGGCCAGACCTCGCGTCACCACCAGGACCTTGGCGAGGGGGCGGGCGATACCGCGGGAGACCACTACCGCGACGACGGAGGCGACAAGGAGGGCGATCAGCGTCAGGCCCAGGACCATCCACACGGCCTTGGTGTAGGTCGAGCGACCTTCATCGGCCATCTGCACCGCAGCGGCCATCTCTCCCGCATCCAGGGTCTCGATCGTGGAGGAGATCTTCTCAGCCAGAGGTGCGGCGGTTGCGCTGCGCTCAGCGACGAAAGCGTCGAGGTCGTTGCCGTCGGCCAGGGGCTTGAGCTCCTGGATGGCAGCCGTGTATGCGGCCAGGTCGGCGCCCACGGCGGTCTGCTGCTCGGGGGTGCTGGCCGGGTCGGTGCTGAGGTACTCCTGCCAGGCAGCACCGAGGTTGGTCAGGTCGGTGTCTAGCTTGTCCAGCGAGACCTGGGTCTCAGCATCACTGGGGGTCAGGGCCGCGTTGGCGAGGTCGAGTTCGATGCGGGTGAAGACGAGGGAGACCTCGTCGATGGTGCTGACCGAGCCCACCCCGGAGGTGGACAGGTAGTCCAGGTCGTCCTGGGCGGCGCCAAGACGGACCAGGGACATCGCGCTCACGCCCGCCAGCAGCAGACAGACCAGCGCGAAGCCCACCGCCAGCTTGGCGCCGACCTTGAGGTGGTGGAAGCGGGAGATCATCGTGGCTCCGTTTCATCGATGAAGTGTTGCCATTTCATCGACGAAACGATGTAGAACTTGAGGGCGATCGGACGTGGGCTGCAGCCTCCGCGTTGGTTCAAGCACTCACGCGGCGCACGATGCTGTAGTCGGCGACGTGGACCTGCGGGGGCATCGGCGGGGGTCCTTCGGAACGCGGCAGTGCTCGTTGCGCCAGCAGCTGCACGGCAGTCTTGGCGATATGAGCCATGCCGGCCTCAACAGTCGTGAGGGCGGGAACGCAGAAGGCGCTGGCTGTGGTGTTGTCGAAGCCCATGACGGCCACGTCCCGCGGGACATCGAGGCCGTGCCGGTGCAGGGCGTGCATCGCTCCGAAGGCCAAGGTGTCGTTGAAGCAGAACAACGCGTCGAAGGTGACGCCGCGGCCGATGAGCGCTTCTACCGCTGCGGCGCCCTGAGCCTGCCTCCAGGGATCCGCCTGCCCGATGAGCTCACTTCGAAACGGCACTCCTGCTCCAGTGAGGGCCTGTCGGTACCCCTGCAGGCGCAAGGTCGCAGCGGTAGGCGTCGTATCCCGCAGGTTGGGGCCGATGACGGCGATGCGACGCCGACCAGAGGTCAGCAGATGGCGGGTGGCAGCTGCCGCAGCCTCGGTGTTGGCCATGGTGACGTGATCGAAAGGAGCGTCGAAGATGCGCTCACCCAGCAGCACCATCGGTCGGTCGGGTTGCAGGGCCGCGATGTCATCCTGCCCGAGGGCATGTGGCTGGTAGAGGAGCCCATCACCGGGCTGGTGGTTGACACCCGAGACTATGGAGAGTTCACGCTCTCGGATGGTCTCGGTCTGCTGCAC
>JAKONK010000148.1 GCA_022701985.1 Actinomycetales bacterium | reverse complement strand
CCGCCCAGGCTGCTCGCCGGCTACCCCGACGTGGTGGCTGCCGCCGCCGCCGACGGGTGGTGGGCGGCGCTGCCGGCCCCCGGGACCGCGGGCGCCCCGGCCGGCGTCGACCAGCTGGCGGCGATGCCGTCCATGCACGTGGGGTGGGCGGTCTGGTGCGCGCTCGTGCTGCGGCAGCTGGTCAGCGCCCGGTGGGCCCGGTGCCTGGTCGCGCTGTACCCGGTGACCACCGCGCTGGTGGTCCTGGGCACCGGCAACCACTGGCTGGTCGACGTCGTGGCCGGGGCGGGGCTCGCAGGCGGCGCCTGGGTGCTGCTGGTCGTGCGGCCCGAGCGCGAGGACGACGGGTCGCCGCACCGGGTGGGCGCCCTCGCGAGCACCCGGCCGTGACGGCGCGGCCGGCCCCCGGCGCCGTCGTGCCGGGGGTCAGCCGCGCAGCGCGTCCGTCAGCAGGGCCACCAGCACCTCGAGCTGCACGTCGGTCGAGGCGGCGACCTCCTCGTCGGAGCCGTCCAGGGCCCGCGCAGCGAGCCCGGCCTTGCTGTCGATGAGCTTCGCGATCCGCGCGTCCACCGTCTGGGCCGCGATGATCCGCCAGGCCGTCACCGGCTCCGTCTGGCCGATGCGGTGCGCGCGGTCGATGGCCTGGGTCTGCTCGGCGTCGGTCCACGACAGCTCGGCCAGCACCACGTTGGAGGCGACCTGCAGGTTCAGCCCCACGCCCGCCGCGGTCAGCGAGCAGACCGCCACGGAGACGCCGGGGTCGTTGACGAAGGCGTCGACCTGCTGCTGGCGCGCGCCGGGGGTCTGCCCGCCGCGCACCGAGGCGAAGCGCACGCCCTGCCGGGTGAACGACTCCTCCACGGCGTCCATGACGTCGACGTGCTTGGCGAAGAAGACGACCTTGCCGGCGCTGCGGGCCAGCTGCGCGGCGTAGTCGGCGGCCAGGCCGGCCTTGGCCCGCCCGATGCGCCGCACCACGCTGAAGACGTTCTCGCCGGTGTCGGTGGCGGAGTCCTTCAGCTCGGCCTTCGCCACCCGGCGCACGAGGTCGTGGTCGATCGCGGCGACCTCGGCCACGGCCACGTCCAGGCCCTCGGCGGCGGCGAGGCCCTCGACGTCGACGACCTCCGCCGGGCCGGCGTCGCCGTCGGCCGGGTCGTGCTCGACGTCGAGGGGGCCGGCGTCGGCGTCGTCGGGCTCGGCGGGGGTGTGCACCGGGATGCCGGAGGCCGCGCGGTGGGCCATCGCCCGCTCGTACCGCTCGACCATCCGGGCGGCGAGGGCCGCCTCGGCGGCGCGGACCGAGCGCCCCTCGGCACCGTCGAGGTCGACGGGCAGGTCGGCCACCCGGCGGGCCGGGATGTCGGCGGCCACGTCGACCTTGCGGCGGCGCACGATGCCCAGGTCGATGACGGTGTGCCGGGCGTTCGGGTAGAACTCCGGGTCCGCCGGGGTCAGGTCGGCGTCCTCCAGCTCGTCGATGAGCGGCGGCAGCGGCCGGTCCGCGTCGATCCAGCCCAGGAAGCGCCAGATGGCGCGGAAGTCGTCGACGTCGTTGATCAGCGGGGTGCCGGTCAGCGCCATCATCAGCGGCCGCACGGTGCGCGAGCGGATCCGGTCGGCGATCTCCAGCACGTTCTGGGAGCGCTGGGAGGTCGTGTTCTTGATGAAGTGCGCCTCGTCGACCACCATGCCGCGGAAGCCGAAGCCGCCCAGCCAGCCCATGTGCCGGTCGAGCACCTCGTAGTTGACGATCACCACGTCGGCGAAGCCGTTGACGTTCTCGCCGCTGCCCTGGATCACGGTGGCGGCGCGGTGCGGCGTCCACAGGCCGGCCTCGCGGGCCCAGTTCGTCTTCACGACGCTCGGGACGACGACGAGGAGGGGGTACGCCGCGGCGGCCTCCGCCGCGAGCAGCGCCTGCGCGGTCTTGCCCAGGCCGGGCTCGTCGGCCAGGAGGAACGTGCGGTGGCCCTCCGCGGCGGCGGCGACCACCTGCCCCTGGTGCTGCATGAGCTCGAGGCCGCGCGGGGTGTGCGCCGACGACGGCGGGGGCAGCGGCATGCAGGCCACCTCTCCGCCGGAGGCGCGCTCGAAGGAGCTCAGCAGCGCGGGGACGAGGTCCCACCGGCCCAGGCGGCGCGGCCGGGTGGAGCGCTGCGGGGCGGCGGCCACCGCGGAGAAGTCGGGGGCCAGGAAGGGGTTGGCCAGCTGCCGGGAGATGACCGACTGCGGCACCGCGCGGCGCTCCGGGGGTGCGACGGGGGTGGCCGCGACGTCCTCGGGCTCCTCCTCCGGCTCCGGCTCGGGGGCGACGCCGGCGGCGGAGAGCAGGTCGCGCTTGTAGGTCATCGCCGCGGAGGACACGACGGCGTCCTCCTCCAGCAGCGCGAGGAGGTCGGCGTCGCGCACGGCGGCGACGGCCAGGGTGGTGGCGATCCCGTCGAGGCGCTTCAGCTGCTCGTTGCGCCGGCCCTCGCTGGCGCCGGACGCGCGGACGCGGGCGCGCTCCTCGCGCAGGATCAGCGCCACGGCCTGGAACTTGGTGCGGACCGCGGGCGTCACGCGGCCGTCCTTCACGGCGTTCTGCACGTCGCGCACCGTGTCCGTCATCACGGAGACGACGTCGCGGCGGCGCGCTGGCTGCTGCTTCTTGGGAGCAGCACGGCGGGTGTCCGCTCGTCGCTGGCCGGGTCGAGCCAAGTACGTCCTCCAACACGAGGTGTCACACGAGCCGATGGGACGCGCCGGGCGCCGCAGCGCGGCGCCCCCGTCCCATCGGCAGGACCGGGCGCCGCCCTGAGCGGGGGCCCAGCGCGGCCGGCGCCGGTGGCCGGCGCAGACGGGGGCCCGGCGTCGAGGTGCGCGGTGCTCGGTCCGTCCACCCCCAGGATGCCACCCGCCGCGCCCGGGGTCCTCCCCCTGGCCCGTCCTCGGTCCGGCGAGGCCTCTCAGGGCCCTCCGGGACCGCCGCGGTGGTCCGGGCACACCAGCGCGCGGGCCAGGCCGTAGTCGCCGAGGACCTCCACCTGCAGGTCCTCGCCGCAGACCGCGCAGCGCTCCGCCGTCCAGCCGCCGACCGAGGTCCGCCGGGTCAGGACCCGGTGGGCCAGCAGCCCCACCGGGACCCCGCGCCGCCGGGCCTCGCTCAGCAGGAGCACCTCGGCCGCGGCGACAGTGGTGCCGCGGGAGGCGGCGAGCGCCCCGGAGCAGCGCGCCACCTCCTCGCGCTGCCGCAGCAGCGACGTCAGGGACGCCGGGGGGCGGCCCGGCAGCTCCTCCGGGCCGCCCGCGGGGCGGTCGGCGTCGGCGTCTCGACCGGTCCTGGTGACCATCGCGCAGCTCTTCCCGGGTGGTCCAGGGGCGCGCGGGTCCGCG
>JAKONK010000146.1 GCA_022701985.1 Actinomycetales bacterium | reverse complement strand
GACGGGGTGCCGCAGCTGCGGGCGCCGGCGGCGGTCGACCCGCTGCGGCGCTGGCTGGTGAACCCGAGACGGGCGGTCAGGGAACGGGCACGGCGGCGCGGTCAGCGGCTGCTCTTCGGCGACCCGTGGGACGAGCCACCTGAGGACGCGCCCGACGACCTCCTCGACCGGGCAGACGATGTGCGGTGGCGGTCCGCCCCCACCGGCTGAGCGGGCCCGTCCGGCGTGGCGCGAGGGGATGCGTCAGCGGCGCCGCAGGTGCGGCGCCGCCGCCACGAGCACGGCCGCGGCGAAGCCCGGCACCATGAGCGCCGCCATCGCCAGCACCGACTCGTCGCCGAAGATCCCGGTCAGCGGCGTGACGGCCGCACCCACCAGGAAGCCCGAGCCGCCCAGCAACGACGACGCGGTGCCCGCCGACCGCCGTCCTGCCTCCTGCCCGAGCACCGTGTTGGCGGGCAGCACCAGGCCCATGCCCGCCACCACCAGGCACAGCAGCGGCCAGACGGCGCCCAGCGGGACGTCGCGCCCCTCGGCCAGCGCCACCGCGAGCAGGACCACCGCACCAGCGGTCGAGGTCAGCAGCCCCACCCAGCGCAGGGGCCGAGCGCCCCAGCGGGCCACGGTGAGGCGGAAGGCGAGGCTGGCGGCCGCCATCGCCGCGGCGTTGGTGGCGAAGACGAGCGAGTACGTGCTGGCGCTGAGGCCCAGGGCGCCCTGCAGCACGAGCGACGATCCGCCGATGTAGACGAAGAAGCCGGCCGTGGCCAGGCACTGCACCACGACGGGGTGCATGAAGGCGCCGTCATGCACCAGGTCTGCGACCCGGGACCCCAGCGCCCGCAGCCCTCCCCGCTGGCGCCGGTCCGGCGGCAGGGTCTCGGGGACGCCCACCACCGCCGCGGCCAGCATCAGCACGCCCAGGGCCGCCATCAGCCCGAACACCGCTCGCCAGTCGGCGACGGCGAGCACCAGCCCACCGACCGCCGGCGCGACGACCGGGGCGAGCAGGGTGATCGCCGCGAGGGTGCCGAAGGCCTGCGCCGCGGCGACTCCCGTGTGGGAGTCGCTGACCACCGCCCGCCCCACAGCCACCCCGGCCCCGGCGACCAGCCCCTGCAGCACGCGCAGCAGCACCAGCAGCTCGACGCTGGGAGCCGCCACGCACAGCAGCGACACCGCGGTGAAGGCCGCGGCGCTGAGCAGGACGACGCCGCGCCGTCCCCGCCCGTCGCTGACCGGACCGGCGACGAGCTGCCCCACCGCGAGCCCCACGATGAACCCCGTGATCGTGAGCTGCGCGCCCGCCGAGCTGGTGGCCAGCGCGTCACGGACCTGGGGCAGCGCCGCGAGGTAGGTGTCGGTGGCGAAGGGACCGATCCCGGTGACCAGCGCGAGCGCCAGGAGGGACGGCGGCGCCGACCGGGAGGCGCGGGTCTGCTCGCTGGTGGCCATCAGCACCCATCCTGCGGTTGTGGTGGGGCCCGCGCCCGCTCACCAGCCACCACCGCCCCCGCGACGGTCGATGAAGTACGGCACAGGTCGCGTGCCGGACGTCCTCGGTCGTCGCGGGGAGGGGAGCTAGGAGCGGACGGCGCGGACGAGGGCCCGGCCGCCCAGGAACGCGCCCACGGCCGCCGCGACCCAGGGGCCCGCCACGACCACCGGGTCGAGCACCTGGTGGCGGGTGTCGGTGCGGCTGCTCCGCAGGCGCGAGGCGAGCCCGTGGTGCGTCACCTCGGTGACGACGCCGGTCTCCGTGAACGGCTGGTCCGGGCGTCCGCTGAGGAAGGAGCGGGCGTGTGCGCCCCAGGCGTCGATCCGGTCACCGGCGATGAGCAGCATCCAGTGCGCCAGCCGCCCCTCGCTGTAGCGGGCGTACGCCAGGCGCCTCACGGCCCCCGAGACGCCGTGGAGCGGCTGCGCCGTCCCGAACACCGGGGTCAGCTGCGCGTGCTCGATCGACCGCTCCCGCCCCTCCCCCCCGGGCTGCTGCGCGGGGTAGTCCCAGTGCGCGCCGTACCGGTCCGCCTGCCAGTCGAGCTTGGGGAAGGAGGGCCGGTCGGCGTGGTCGAGGTCAGCGCCCCACCCCGGGATGCGCGCTCGCAGCTCGTCGGCGCTCGGCGGGGGCTGCCGCCGGTGCGCGACGTGCGGGGTCGCGGGGCCGCCCGCGGGTCGGCCGGTCTGCTGGTCGGTGCTCATCGTCGTCCTGCCCTTCTCGTCACGCCGCATCGGGGAGCACGAGCGGCTTGATGCAGCCGTCGAGCTTGCTGGAGAACACGTGGTACGCCTCAGCGATGTGCTCCAGCGGGAACCGGTGGGTCACCAGCTCGCTGGGCTTGAGGTGCCCGGCCTTCACGTGCTCGAACAGCCGCGGCCACTGCCGCTTCACCGGGGCCTGGTTCATCCGCAGGGTGAGGCCCTTGTTCATGGCGTCGCCGAACTTCACCGCGCTGGGGACCGGGCCGTAGGCGCCGATCACCGAGATGGTCCCGCCCTTGCGCACGCCGTCGATGGCCCAGTTCAGCGCCACGGGAGACCCGCCCTGCAGCTTGAGCTTCGCACCGGTCAGGTGCTGGGTGAAGTTGCCGTCGGCCTCCGCACCCACGCAGTCGATGACCGAGTCGGCGCCGAGGAAGTCGGTCTGCTTCTTCATCTCCAGCACCACGTCGTCGACGTGCGTGAAGTTCAGCGTCTCGGCGAGCGCCCAGGTGCGGGCGCGCTCGAGGCGCTCGTCGAGCTCGTCGACCACGATGACGCGGCCGGCACCCATGAGCCACGCCGAGCGGGCCGCCACCAGTCCCACCGGGCCGGCGCCCAGCACCACCACGGTGTCGCCCTCGGCGATGTCCGCCAGCTGCGCTCCGAAGTAGCCGGTGGCCGTCATGTCGGTGAGGAGCACGGCGTCCTCGTCGGCCATCCAGTCAGGGATCTTCGCCGGGCCCACGTCGGCGAACGGGACCCTCACGTACTGCGACTGGCCGCCGTCGTACCCGCCGGTGGTGTGCGAGTAGCCGTAGATGCCGCCGACCGCCGTGGCGTTGGGGTTGACGTTGTGGCAGTTGGACACCAGGCCCCGCGAGCAGAACCAGCAGGTGCCGCAGAAGATGTTGAACGGCACCATCACGCGGTCACCCGCAGTGAGGTTCTGGACGGACGAGCCGACTTCATCGACGACCCCGATGAACTCGTGGCCGAACGTGTGGCCGATCCGGGTGTCGGGCATCATCCCGTGGTACAGGTGCAGGTCCGAGCCGCAGATCGCGGCCAGGGTCACCCTGATCACAGCGTCGTTGGGGTGCTCGATCTTCGGCCTGGCCTTCTCCTCGACCCTCACCTTGTACGGGCCTCGGTACACCATCGCCTTCACCAGGACCACCTCGTCCGCTCGGGAGCTCCCCACGCTCCTCCGTCCTCCGCGCGATGGCCAACCGATCACGCTCAGTGATCACAGGCCTCCGGCGGCCCGGCGGCTGAGCGGCTCACGAGGGCGGCGGACGACGCGTCGGCCTGCACCAGCCGCTCGAGGTCGGCGCGGGCGGGGGGCACCGGGCGCCCCCTCCTGCCAGCGCCGGATCGTCGGCGGTGCCCGCACCACCGGCGGGAGGGCCGTCGGGTCGGAGCCCGCGCCCTCGCCGAGGCGCGCGTCGAGGTCGTCGTCCCGACGCCCTGACGCCCGTCAGCGACCGGCGGGTGCGAGGACGCTGAGCAGCTGCAGCTTCGCGGCGCTCTCGCTGCCGGGCTCGGCGGTGTAGACGAGCAGCCGGTGGCTCTGGTCGGGGTCCAGCAGCGTCTGGCAGACCAGCTCCACCACCCCCACCTCCGGGTGCACGAAGCGCTTGGTGTCGCGGGGGCGCAGCCCCACCTCGTGCGCGTCCCACAGCGCGCGGAACTCCGCGCTGCGGGCGAGCAGGTCGTCGGCGAGGGCCGCCGCGCGCGACCCGGGGCCGCGCAGCGCGACCAGCTCGCGCAGGCCGGAGGCGAACAGCCGCGACAGGTGCTGGTGGTCGTCCTCGGCGTAGACCGCCCGCGAGGCCGGATCGGCGAACCAGCGGTACCCGAGGCTGCGCGACGGTCCCGTCCGGTGCGAGGCGTCTCCGGTCAGGGCGACGCCGAGCCGGGTCTGCCGCAGCGTCTCGCCGAGCTCGGTGATGACCTCGGCGGGGGTGTCGTCGAGCCTGTCGAGGACCCGCAGGAGCCCGGGGCTGACGTGCTCCCCCGAGGCCCCGCGCACCGGAGGGGCGTGCCCGGCCAGGCGGAACAGGTGGTCGCGCTCGTCGAGGGACAGGTGCAGCCCCTGCGCGATCGCCGCGACCATCCCCTCCGACGGCTGCGGACCGCGCTCCTGCTCGATGCGGGAGTAGTAGTCGGCCGACATGTGGCACAGCACCGCGACCTCCTCGCGTCGCAGCCCGCCGGTGCGGCGGCGCACGCCGCGGGGCAGGCCCACGTCCTCCGGCTGCAGCGACTCGCGGCGACGGCGCAGGAACGCAGCGAGCCCCGACCTGTCGACCACCACGGAGCCATCCTGCGGGAGTCGGCGCGGGCACCGCCACGGCCCAGCCAGGGACTGCCGGTCCCTAGATGCACCGGCCCTGGAGCACGGTCCGCTGGAGTTCCAGGCTCGGAGCATGACGACGGGACGAGATCGACGAGCAGCACGAGCAGCACGGACGACGACGGCGGCGGGCGTCGTCGTCCCCGACCTCACGGGGCGCAGGGCGGTGGTGACGGGCGGCAGCGACGGCATCGGGCTGGGGATCGCGACCCGCCTGGCGGCGGCGGGCGCGGACGTGGTGCTGCCGGTGAGGTCGCGGGCCAAGGGCGAGGCCGCCGTGAAGCGCATCCGGCGGGCCGCGCCGGGGGCCGGCGTGGAGCTGCGCGACCTCGACCTGGGCTCGCTGGCGTCGGTGGCGGCCCTCGGCGAGGAGCTGCGCGCCGACGGGGCGCCGGTGCACCTGCTGGTCAACAACGCCGGGGTCATGACGCCGCCGACGCGGCAGACCACCGCCGACGGCCACGAGCTGCAGCTCGGCACCAACCACCTCGGGCACGTGGCGCTGGTCGCGCACCTGCTCCCGCTGCTGAGCGCCGGGCGGGCGCGGGTGGTGTCGCAGCTCAGCGTGGCAGCGGCGCGCGGCGAGGTGCACTGGGAGGACCCCGACTGGGAGCGCTCCTACAGCGGGATGCTCGCCTACCGCTCCTCCAAGATCGCGCTCGGGCTGTTCGGGCTCGAGCTCGACCGGCGCAGCCGCGCCGGCGGGTGGGGGGTCACCAGCGCGCTGTCGCACCCCGGGGTCGCGCCCACGAGCCTGCTGGCCGCCCGCCCCGAGGTCGGCCGGAGCACCGACACCCCGCAGGTGCGCGCGATCCGGTGGCTCTCGCAGCGGGGGTGGCTGGTGGGGACGCCGGAGTCGGCGGGGCTGCCCGCGCTGCTGGCGGCGACCGCACCCGACGTCCCGGCAGCGGAGGACGGGGTGATGTTCGGGCCGAGCGGCCCCGGGCGGCTCGGCGGGGCGCCCGGGGAGCAGCCGCTCTACGGGACGCTGCGCAGCGAGACCGACGCCGCACGGGTATGGGACCTGTCCCAGCGCCTGGCCGGGGTCACCCTCCCCTGACCGCCCCGTCTCCGAGCCCGAGCCCCTCAGCACGGCCGGCGACGGCGGGCGGGGTCAGTCGACGGTGAGGGTGCCCTCGCGGATGGCCGACATCACGGCGCCGTGGCGGGTGCCGACCTCGTACTTGCCGAGGATGTTGCTGACGTGGTTCTTCACCGTGTTCTCGCTGATGAAGAGCGTCGCGGCGATCTCCGCGTTGGTCTTCTCCTGCGCGAGGAAGTGCAGCACCTCGCGCTCGCGCGGGGAGATCCTCGTCTTCGGGACCCTCGGCGCCGCCGGCTCGACGACGTCGGCGAGGCGCGCGAAGAGCATCTCGATCGACTCCCCGCCGTCCTTGCGCGAGAGCCGCTCGGCCAGGAGGGAGCGGACCCGCACGTACAGGTCGAGCAGCTCGAACTCGCTGAGGTCGTCGAGGTCCTTGCCCACGCGCAGGTCGATGACGCTCACCGAGCACCACTCACCATGATCGAGATGAACTCGAAGTGACGCATCCGCACGGTCAGTGACGATATCGGGCATTCGAGGGATGGCAAGCACCACAGTACGGATCAGGAGCGGCCCTGCCCAGGACCTCTCGACGACCGGGGAGCCCCCCCCCACGGGCGGCTCCCGGTCGGCCCCGGGGCTCAGGCGCCGAGGTCGACGACCTCGAACTCGAGCAGCGTCGACCCCGTCGCGACGGGGCGCCGCGGCGCCGACCCGCCGTCGCCGTCGCTGTGGGCCACCCGCGCTCCGCTCGTCTGCCACTGCTCGAAGTCCTCGCGGCTGGCCCACGTGGTCACCACGAAGTAGCGGCTCTCCCCCGCCACGGGGCGCAGCAGCTGGAACCCCTCGAAGCCCGGCGCGCCGTCGACGGAGTGGCGGCGGACGGCGAAGCGCCGCTCGATCTCGGCGCCCCCTCCCTCGGGGACGTCGAGGGCGTTGATGACGACGACGGACACGGGCTGGCCTCCCGGCGGACGGCGGGCGCCGACGGGTCCGCGGCGCTGGTGCCATGCTCTCGCGCCCGGGACGATCCCGGCGAAACGCCCGCGCCCGGGCGCCCGCGTCCCTACCGTCACCACGTGTCCCGACGCTCGACGACCACCCGCCGCACCGCCCACCGCGCCACCCGTCGTACCGCCCCCACTCTGGTGGCCACCGCGACGGCGGCAGCGCTGGTGACGGCCCTGGCGGGTGCGTGTGCCGTCGCCGCCGCGGCTCCTGCGGTGGCCGGCGTCACCCCGGCGCAGGTCGCGGCGCAGCAGAGGGCCATCGGGGAGATCCAGGCCGGCCACGACGCACAGCGCACCGCCGCGGCGCTCGACCCCCTGCACCGCGACGCCCGCCTGGACGCCGTCGCGCAGGCCTGGTCGGACCGGATGGCGGCGAGGGCCGACGCCGGCGCCGGTGACGGCGCGCTGGTGCACTCCCCCGCCGAGGCCGAGTACGACTACGCCAGGAAGATGCCCGCCGGCTGGCGGTCCGCCGCCGAGAACATCGCCTACAACGGGGGCAGCGGCTCCGGGATGCACGCGATGTGGATGGGCTCAGCAGGTCACCGCGCCAACATCGACGGCGCCGCCTTCGACTCCGTCGGGTACGGCGTCTCCTACGACGCCGCGGGCCGGATGTGGGGGACCGTCGTCTTCGGCGACTACTTCGCGGGCCCCTGGGCGGGCACCCCCTCGGCGAGCCCGACCAGCAGCCCGACCAGCAGCCCGTCCAGCAGCCCGTCCAGCAGCCCGACCAGCAGCCCGACCAGCAGCCCGGCCAGCAGCCCCGTCGTCCCCACCCGGGCCGTCGTCGGGGCCGACCGCTACGCCACCGGCGTGGCCCTGGCGCAGGTCGTGGCGCCCGCGCCGACGGCGGTGGTCCTCGCCTCCGGCGAGCGCCTCGTCGACAGCGTGCCCGCTGCCCCCCTGGCCCGGAAGCTCGGCGCGCCCCTGCTCCTGACCACGGGCGGGTCGCTGTCGCCGGAGGTCGCCGCGCACCTGCGGGCCACGCCGTCGGTGACGAGGGTCGTGCTGGTCGGCGGGGAGCGGGCCCTGACCCCCGACGTCGAGGTGGCGCTGCGGGGGCTGGGCCTGCAGGTGGAGCGCGTGGGTGGCGCCGACAGGTACGCCACCGCGCTCGCCGTCGCCGCCCGCCCCGAGCTCGCCGGGAGCCCCGCGGTCTACGTGGCCCGCGGCACCGGGACCCTCGCGGACGCGGTCGCCGTGGGCGGCACCGCCGCGGCCCTCGGCGCTCCGGTGCTCCTGGCGCCGTCGACGTCCGAGGGGGTCGTGCCCGCGGCGGTGGCGGTGACGAAGGACCGGCGGGTCGTGGTCGTGGGCGGGACGTCAGCGGTGCCCGACGCCGTGGCGACCGCCCTGGGCGCCGACGAGCGGGTCCAGGGCGCCGACCGGTACGCCACCGCCGCCGCCGTGGCCGACCACGCCGTCGCCGCCGGGGTCGGTGCGCAGCGGGTGCTCGTCGCCAGCGGTGACGACGCCCGCCTCGCCGACGCCCTCGTCTCCGGCGGCGCCGGCTCGGTCACGCTCCTGGTGCGCCCCTCGGGCTGGGGGACGGCGACGTCGTCGTGGCTGACGGCCCACGGCGTCGGCGAGGTGCTCGCCGTCGGCGGGGGCACCCCGACCCGCTGACGGGCCGGCCGCGGGCACCCGGCGGCGCAGCGGCGCCGCCCGTTCGCGCGCGGTCCGCGCGAGGTTCGTCGGCAGTTCCGGCGGGGTGCCTTGTCCCGGGCGGCGGCCGGGCTCTACGTTCCGGCTCTCCGCAGCAGGGACGGGCGCTCGCCCGCGACGACGCGGGCTCCCCCAGCACACCCCTGAGCACCGCCGGAGCGCCCCGTGAGCACCTCGACGCCCCCTGCCGCAGCACCCCGGGCACCCCGGACCGCTCGCGTCGCCGCGGTCCAGCTGGCCCCCGTGATCCTCGACCTCGCCGGCAACGCGGCGCGGGCCGCCGCCGCAGTCCAGGGGGCGCTGGACGCCGGCGCCGACGTCGTCGTCCTGCCGGAGCTGTGCACCAGCGGGTACCTGCTCGCCGACGAGGCCGAGGCCCGCTCGGTGGCGGTCCCGGCCGACTCGCCCCTGCTGGCGGCGTGGGCCGCGGCGTGCCGCACCCGGCCGGGGGCCGTGGTGGTCGGCGGGTTCTGCGAGCTGGGCGCCGACGGCCGGCTGCACAACAGCGCCGCCGTGGTCGACGCCAGCGGCGTGCGGGCCGTCTACCGCAAGGCGCACCTGTGGGACGTCGAGCGGCTGCTCTTCACCCCCGGTGACGCGGCTCCCCCCGTGGTCGAGACCGCGCACGGCCGCATCAGCACGGTCATCTGCTACGACCTGGGCTTCCCCGAGTGGGTGCGCACCGCCGCGCTGGCGGGGGCCGACCTGCTCGCCGTCCCGACCAACTGGGCCCTGGGGCCCTGCCCGCCCGGGGAGCGCCCCATCGGGCACCTCGCCGCGATGGGCGCCGCGCGCGCGAACCACCTGGCCATCGCCTGCGCCGACAGGTCGGGCCGCGAGCGCGGGCTCGACTGGACCGAGGGCAGCGCTGTGGTCGGGGCCGACGGGTGGGTGCTGACCGCGCCGGTCACCGGGGAGGGCACCGCGTGGGCCGACGTCGACCTGCGGGCCTCCCGCGACCGGCGGCTCGGCGCCGTCGGGCACCTGTGGGGCGACCGCCGCCCCGACCTCTACGGCGCCCTCGTGGCCCAGGTGGTGCTGCCGCGCACCGAGGTGCTCCTCCCCTCCGCCTGAGCGGTCCCGGCGCCGGGCTGGCGCGGGTCCGACCGCGTGGCGAGCATGGCGGGATGAGCGGCGAGAGGGCCGACGCCGACCTGGACGACGACCCGGATGACGACCTGGATGACGACCTGGACGACGAC
>JAKONK010000142.1 GCA_022701985.1 Actinomycetales bacterium | reverse complement strand
TCGCCGTGGCCGTCGAGAGGGGGTCGCCGCTGGCGGAGGTGCTGGCCGCCCAGGCGGCGGACGTCCGCCAGCTGGCCCGACGGCGCCTGGTCGAGACCGGGGGGCGCAAGGAGCTCCTCATGGTCGTGCCCGTCGTGTTCATGGTGCTCCCGGTGACGGTCCTGTTCGCCGTCTTCCCCGGCCTCGCCGTGCTGCGCCTGACCCCCTGACCGCTCTGACCGCTCTGACCGCTCCACCCGTCCTGCACCACCAGTCCTGCACCGCCCGACCCGCCCTGACGACACCGGAGGCACCATGAGCACCGACGCGAGGACCACCCCCACCGACACCACCCCCACCGACACCACCCCCGCTGCCGTCGCAGACCGCGCCGACCGGGGTGACGTGCCCGGCTGGGTGCTCGTCACCGTCATGACGGCGGGCATCGTGGTGGCGCTCGGCGGTGTGGCCGTGCCCGCCCTGACCGGCATGTTCGAACAGGCCATCGCCGCGGTCGCCCTCCCGTGACGGCCGCACCGGGCGGGTGCCGTGCCCCGCGGTGACGCCGGCGCCGCCGTGGTGGAGAGCACCATGGTGATGGCGCTGGTCAGCGTGCTCTTCGCGTGCCTGCTGCAGCTCGGTCTCGCGCTGCACCTGCGCGGCACGCTGGTCGACTGCGTCGGGGAGGGCGCGCGGTTCGGGGCGCTGGCCGACCGCACCCCCGCCGACGGCGCCGCCCGGGCCCGCGAGCTCATCGCGGGGTCGCTGCCCGACGCCTACGCGGCGGACGTCACCGCGGCCGAGGTCCGGGCCGGCGGCCTCGACGTGGTCGAGGTGACGGCCGTCGTCCCCGTGCCCCTGGTGGGGTGGCTCGGGGGCGGCTCGATGGCGGTGCGCGGGCACGGCCTGGTGGAGGTGCTCCCGTGAGGTCCACCGGTCGCAGTCCCCTCGCGGTCCTGCGCCGTTGGGCGCGACGCGCGGCCCGGGGCGGCGACGCCGGCAGCGCGTCGGTGGAGTTCGTCGTCCTCGCCCTCGTGCTGCTGGTGCCGGTGGCCTACCTGGTCGTCACCCTCGCGCGGCTGCAGGCCGGCTCGTACGCCGCGTCGGCCGGGTCCCGGGCCGCGGCGCGCGCCTTCACCACCGCGCCCACGGCGGACGAGGCCCCCGGGCGGGCCCGGGCCGCGCTCGACCTCGCCCTGGCCGACCAGGGCTTCACGGACGCCGACGCCAGCGCCACCACCGACTGCGAGCGGCCGGGGTGCCTGGTGCCGGACGCCGCTGTGCGCGTCGAGGTGCAGGTGCTGGTGCCCCTGCCGTTCGTGCCCCCGCTGCTGCGGGCCGCCGTCCCCGCCGCGGTCCCCGTGCAGGCCAGCGGCGTCGCCGTCGTCGACGCGCTCGCCCCCTCGCGAGCGGTCCCGTGAGGCGCCGGCCGCAGGGCGACGACGGGCAGGTGGCGCTCCTCGTCATCGTCGACGCCGTCATCGCGGTGGCCCTCGTGCTGGTCGGCGGCGCCGCCACGGAGCTGCACCTCGCGCGGACGCAGCTCCTGGCGCTCGCGGACGCCGCGGCGCTGGACGCCGCCGACGCCCTCGACGAGCAGGCGTACTACCGCGACGGCGTCGTCCCCGGCCAGGGCGTCCCGCTGACCGACGCCACCGTCACGGGGAGCGCCGCAGCGCTGCTGACGAGGCTCCCCGCACCGGACGACCTCGTGGGCGTGGCGGTCGACGCCCCGACCGGGTCGCCCGACGGCGTCACCGCGCAGGTCACGCTCAGCGCCGTGGTGCGGCCCGCCCTGCTGCCGCGCTGGGTCGGCGGAGCGGCCGAGGTGCCGCTGCGCGTGACGTCGCAGGCCCGCGAGGGCGTCGTGCTGCCCTGAGACGCTGCCTGGGACGCCGCGTGAGACGCGGACAGCGCCCGCCCCCTCGCGGGGACGGGCGCTGCTCGGTGCTCGCTCCGGCTCAGTGGCCGGCGGCCTGGTACTGCTCCAGGACGGTCTTCGGGATGCGGCCGCGGGCCGGGACCTCGACGTCGTTGGCCGACGCCCAGGCGCGGACGGCCTTCGCGTCGTAGTCGGCGCCGCCGCCGCCGCTGCTGCGGGGGGCGCTGGCGCGACGGGCGCCGGAGCTGGCCGCGCCGGCCTTGCGGGCCACGGCGAGGTAGGGCTCCAGGGCCGCCTCGAGCTTCTTCTGGTTGTCGTCGGAGAGGTCGATCTCGTAGGTGGCGCCCCACAGACCGAACTTGACGGTCTCGGCGTCGGAGGTGCCGTCGATGTCGTCGGTGATGTGGGTGATGGTCTTGGTCGCCATGTCGTCTCTCTCGCGGTGGAAGGGAAGGAGGTCCTCCTCGCGGAGGACTCGATCACCATTTATCGCACAGAGGGAACGGTAATTGCAATTCGCACTCACGAATTCACCCGGAGCGAGGCGGAAGCGCCTGTCGGGATACTCGCGCCGAACTCCCGGTCGTCAGGGGAGGGCGGCGAATTCAGACTCCGGATCCTGCTCGTCGGCGAACTCGGGAAGGAAGTCGGAGAGCACCTGGACCGCCGGGACCACGCCCTGCAGCTGGCACAGCACCCCGATGCCACCGATCCAGACCCGGTGGATCAGCACGTACTCCGGTGGGAGGTTCACCTTCAGGCCGACCGACCACTCGGGTCGCTCCCGGTCGTTGACGTGCCGGAACAGCGACTGCAGCCACGCCCTGTCGAAGCGGAACTCCTCGTGGCGCAGCGGCTCCAGGAAGGGGAGCACGTAGTCGAGCAGCTGCTCGGGGTCGACCTTGATGCGCGACTTGATGAAGCCCTCCTCGCGCAGCCCGTCGGCCACGGCCTCGGCGTCACCGTCGAGCGCGGCCCCCATGAGGCGGCCGATGGCCGGTGGCATCCCGTCCGGCAGCTTGTTCACCGCGCCGAAGTCGAGCACCCCCAGCCGCCCGTCGGGGGTGAGGCGGAAGTTGCCGGGGTGGGGGTCTGCGTGCAGGAGACCGGCGCGCGCCGGGCCGAGCAGCAGCAGCTCGAGGTAGCGCCGCGCGGCGAGGTCGCGCTCGGCCTGGGTGCCGTCGGTGATGAGCTTCGACAGGGGGGTCCCGTCCATCCACTCCGTCACCAGGACCCGCCCGGTGGCGGCGACCACGGCGGGGACGGCCACCTCCGGGTCGTCGGCGAAGGCCTCGGCGAAGGCGCGCTGCGAGGCCGCCTCCGCGCGGTAGTCGAGCTCCTCGGCCACGCGCTCCTTCAGCTCGGCGATGATCGGCGCGACGTCGAGGCCGGGCACCCACCCCGCGGCCACGCGTATCAGGCGGCCCACCTGGTCGAGGTCACCCAGCAGGGCGGCCCCCGCGCCCGGGTACTGCACCTTCACGGCCACGGCGCGGCCGTCGGACCACGTGGCGCGGTGCACCTGCCCGACGGACGCCGCCGCGGCCGGCTGCTCGGTGAAGTCCTGGAACGACGAGCGCCACCCCGGGCCGAGCTCGGCCGCGAGCACCGCGCGGACGGTCGCGGCGGGCATCGGCGGCGCGGCCTCCTGCAGCTTGGTCAGCGCGGCGCGGTACGGCCCGGCCTGCTCCTCGGGCAGCGCGGCCTCCAGCACCGACAGCTGCTGGCCGACCTTCATGGCCCCGCCCTTGAGCTGCCCGAGCACCTTGAACAGCTGCTCGGCGGTGGCGGCCTGCACCGAGGCCTGGACGTCGGCCTGCGAGCGGCCCGCCGCCCGCTTGCCGAGCCCCACCGCCTGGCGGCCCGCGAAGGCCGCCGGCAGCGACGCCAGCTTCAGCCCGCGGCCCAGGGCCCCCCGGGGGATGGCCCCGGAGCGCTCGGCGCGGGAGCCGGCCCCCTCGCCGGGCCGCCCCTCGGGCTGCTCGTCGGTGAGGTCGTCGGCACGGGAGGCGCTGTCGTCCGTCACCCCGCCATCCTCCGTCGGGCCCGGCGCCCGCGCAGCGCGGGGTGGTGGTCCCCGGCGCTCAGGCGCCCAGCGCCCAGGTGCAGCCGCAGCGGTCGTGGGGGCTCCAGGGGCGCACGCCCACGACGCCGCCGGCGAGCTCGACCTCCAGCGTCGCGTCGAGCGCCGCCGGGTCGGTGCCGTCCAGCTGCGCCAGCACCTGCTGCACGGCCAGCGCGGCGGCGAGCGCCGACAGCTCGGGGCGCTCCGGACGGCGCGGCCCACCGGGGGGCGCCGCCAGCTGCGGCAGCAGGCGCGGCCACTCGGGGTCGCGGTCGGTGCGGTGCAGGTCCGTGCAGCGCAGGCACGTGGTACTGCCGGGCCTGACCAGGGGGCCGACCGCCGCGGACGCGCCCCGCAGCAGCAGCCCCAGGTGCGCGACCCCCTCGCGCACCAGACCGTCGGCGCGGCGGGCGTCGTGGGCGCCGGAGGCCACCAGGACGACGACGTCGGGGCGGACGCGCCCCCCGCCGCTGCAGGAGCCGGGGCCGTCGAGGGAGGTCCGGGTGCCGGGGCACCGGGCCTGCAGCTCGAGGCGGGCCGCCTCGCCGCGCCGCAGGCCGAGGTGGGCCGGGTGGTACCCGCCGGGTCCGGTGTCCGCCGGGGTCACCGGAGCGTCGTCCTCGACGACCACCGTGCCGGTGCCCGCGCCCGCCAGACCGAGGGCGACGGCGAGGCCGGCGGGGGAGGCGCCGACCACCACCGCGCAGGCGCGCGCCCGGTGGCGCTGGGCGCACGGGCCCGTCGCCGCCTCGAGGGCCCCGGCTCCCCGCAGGGCGGCCACGAGGGCGTCCGCGCGCTCCGCGGCGCCGCCGCGGGCCAGGGCCAGGCGGCGCAGGCCCGCCAGGTCCGTGCCGCCCGCGAGGGCGTCGACCAGGTGCTCGTCAGCGGCGGACAGCCCCTCGACGACCACCGCGCCGCGGCCCAGGCCCAGCTGGAGGCGCCCCGGGCCGCGCCAGGCCCTCAGGACCCCGGCCCGCAGCCGCAGCGGCGCTCGGTGGGCGGGTGGGTCGGCAGGCCTGGTGGAGGACGAGGGGGCGTGGCGGCTCACCCCGCCAGCGTGGCAGCGGTGAGCGCTGCGGCGCTGGCGCTGTCCACAGGCCCCGCAGGTCACCGGGTGGGTCCGGGAACGGCAGCGGCCCGCCCCTCCGCCGTGGCGGGGGAGCGGGCCGCTGCGCGCGCCGGAGCGCTGCGTCTCAGGCCTTGCCGAGGATGCGGTTCAGGTTGGTGCCGCACACGGGGCACTTCGCCTTCGCCATGCGGCGGCCGTTGGTCTCGACGACGCCGCCCTCGGCGTCGCGCTTCTCCTTGCACTTCACGCAGTAGAACGAGCCCGAGTAGGTCTCGGCCATGTCGGCTCCCTGGGGTGTGCCGGGCGGTGCGCCCGGGGCTGTCGTGATCCGCGTCACCGTAGCGGCTGGGGCGGACACCGGTCGTGAGGCCGGACGCGGGTCGTCCCCTGGCCGCCGGGCCGTGCCGCCTTCCCCTGCGGTGGGCCCGGCGACCAGAGGACTGGGCACGACGGTAGGCCCGGTGCCCGAGGCCGTCAACGCGCAGCCCCCGACCGGTCCAGTGGGACGAGCCCCCGGTGCCGACAGCGGGTCATGGGCAGGTGACAGCCGGTAGCCGGGTGCTCGTGAGGTGGTGTCGCACCCGCTGAGCGGGCGGCGCGGGCAGTAGCGTTCGCGCATGGCGGCGCAGGGGGCGCGGACTGCCGGGGCTGACCCGGTGCTCCCGCGCGCGCCCCGGAGCGGCGAGGACGCCGCCCCCCGCGAGGCCGTCGAGGTCCGCCGCAGCGCCCGCCGGCGCCGCACCGTCACCGCCTTCCGGGACGGCGGGACGCTCGTCGTGTGCATCCCGGCGGGCTTCAGCGGCGCCCAGGAG
>JAKONK010000122.1 GCA_022701985.1 Actinomycetales bacterium | reverse complement strand
TCGACCCCGACGACCTCGAGGGCGAGCGCCAGGTGATCCTGGAGGAGCTCGCGATGAACGACGACGACCCCGTCGACGTCGCCCACGAGCGCTTCACCGAGCAGGTCTTCGGCGCCACCAGCCCGCTCGGGCGCCCCATCGGCGGCACCCCGCAGAGCATCCTCGACGTGCCCCGCGCCGCCGTGTGGGAGCACTACCAGCAGCACTACACCGCCCCCGGCCTGGTGGTGACCGCCGCCGGCGGTCTCGACCACGACGCCGTGTGCGGCATGGTCTCCGACGCGCTCGCGCGGGCCGGCTGGGGCGAGCGGTCGGGGTCCCCGCTGCCGCGCCGCCCCCTCGGGGGGCCCGCCGGAGCCGGTGCGGGCACAGGGTCCGTGACAGCCCTCGCCGCCACCCTCCCGGGCAGCAGCGTCCTCACCGTCGACCGGCCCACCGAGCAGGCCAACGTGCTGCTCGGGGGCGCGGGCCTGTGCGCCGGCGACCCCCGGCGCTTCGTGCTCGCGGTGCTCAACGCCGTCCTCGGCGGCGGCATGAGCAGCCGCCTCTTCCAGGAGGTCCGCGAGGAGCGCGGCCTGGCGTACTCGGTCTACTCCTTCGCGTCCGGCTACGCCGATGCCGGCCTCTTCGGGGTCTACGCCGGCTGCTCGCCGGCGAAGGTGCCCGAGGTGGTCGAGCTGCTGGCCGCCGAGTGGCGCGGTCTGGCCGAGCAGGGCCTGCGCCCCGGCGAGCTGGAGCGCGCCGTCGGCCAGGTCAGCGGCAGCACCGTCCTCGCCCTGGAGGACTCCGGCTCCCGCATGTCGCGCCTGGGGCGCGCCGAGCTGGTCCACGGCGAGTACGCCTCGCTGGAGACCGTGCTGGCCCGCACCCGGTCGGTCACCGCCGACGAGGTGCAGGAGCTGGCCGCCGAGCTGTGGGCCGCTCCCCACCACCTGACCGTGGTCGGCCCGTTCGACGCCGACCCGCTCGAGGTGGCCCCGTGAGTGGCCAGGACGCAGCCGGGGGGCAGCCGCTGCGCGTCGTCGTCGTCGGCGCCGGCGGGAGGATGGGCCAGATGGCCTGCACCGCCCTGGAGGGGGCCGACGGCGTCGAGCTCGTGGCCCGCGCCGGCCGCGGTGACGACCCGGCCGCCCTCGCCCGCGAGTCCGGCGCGGAGGTGGCCGTCGACCTGTCCGTGCCGTCGGCGTCCCCGGGTGTCGTCGCCGGCCTGGTGGCCGCGGGCGTCCACGTCGTCGTCGGCACCAGCGGCTGGGACGAGGCCGCCCTGGGGCGTCTGCGCCAGCAGCTCGGCGAGGCCCCCGAGGGCACCGGCGTGGTCGTCGTGCCCAACTTCGCCATCGGCGCGGTGCTCATGACGCGCTTCGCCGAGCAGGCGGCGCGCTGGTTCACCTCGGTCGAGGTGGTCGAGGCCCACCACCCCGCCAAGGTCGACGCCCCCAGCGGCACCGCGGTCCGCACCGCGGAGCTCATCGCCGCCGCCCGCGCGGAGGCCGGGGTCGCGGCGGCTCCCGACGCGACGTCGTCGTCCCTCGACGGCGCGCGCGGTGCGGACGTCGGCGGCGTGCCCGTGCACAGCCTGCGGATGGCCGGCGTCATGGCCGCCCAGGAGGTCTGGCTGGGCAACCACGGCGAGGTGCTGACGCTGCGCCACGAGGCCACCGACCGCACCGCCTACGCCCCCGGGCTGCTGCTCGCCGTGCGCGAGGTGGGCGGCCGGCCCGGCCTCACCGTGGGCCTCGAGCACCTGCTCGGCGTCTGAGCCGGTGGACCGGTGAAGACGAAGGCCGTCGTCGGGCTGCTCCTGGCGGCCATGGCGCTCTACCTGGTGCTGCTCGGGCAGCGGGGCTACGTGCTGCTCACCGCCGACGGGTGGGTGAACAAGGCGCTCGGCGTCGGCGTCCTGCTGCTGCCGGTGGTGGTCGTCTGGGCCGTGGGGCGCGAGCTGGCCTTCGGGGTGCGGACGGAGGCGATGGCGCGCGAGCTCGCCGCCGCCGACCGCCTGCCCCCCGACGACCTGCCCCGCAACGAGGCCGGTCGCATCGACAGGTCTGCCGCCGACGCCGCGTTCGAGAAGTACCGCGCCGAGGCCGAGGCGGCCCCGGACGACTACGGCTCGTGGTTCCGCCTCGCGTGCGCGTACGACGTGGCTGGTGACCGCAAGCGCGCCCGCGCCGCGATGCGCCGGGCCGCAGCCCTCCACCGCGCGCCCTGACCCACCACCCCCGCCGTGATCATGGGACTCGTGCACACGACGCCCCGTGATCATGGGATCCGTGCACGGTCGGGGTGTGCGTGGATCCCATGATCACGGCGGGAAGGTGCCCGGGAAGTCCATGATCACGGTGGGTGGGGAGACGCGGCAGGGCCGCCGTGCACCCCCCTCCGGTGCGCGGCGGCCCTGCGTCAGCGGGGCCCGTGAGGGCCGCGGGTCAGCGCGCCAGCGGGATCGCGATGTCGGTGACGCCCGAGGGCAGGTCGCCGACCTTCGAGGCGGAGCCGTTGACGAGGTTGATCTCGTACAGGCCCTGCTCGTCGCCGACGGTCAGCGACGCCCACGCCTTGGCGCCCACGGCCTTGCCGTCGCGCAGCTCCGAGAGGATGTCGAACCCGGCGTCGCCCTGCGCGTCCACCCCGAGGCCGCCCACCGGAACCAGCGCGCCGGAGTTGGCCGGCGACTGGATGAGCAGCTGGTCGCTCGCGGTGGAGATGTCGTACAGCACGGTTCCGGTGCTGTCGTTGGTGTCGTTGTTGGTGTACGCCGCGCCGGTCACGCCCTTGGTGCCCTGGACCGGCGGGGTCGCCGTCGGGGAGTTCAGGGGCGTGTCGGCCACGGTCGCCGCGCCCGGGGTCGCGAACGGGTGGCGCAGGTTCTGGCCGGTGTCGCTGATGATGCGCAGCGCGTTGGCGGCCGGGTTGAAGTCGACGCCGAAGGCCTGGCCCTCGAGCCCGACGGTCAGCTGGGCGACCTTGCTGGCCGCGCCGCTGCGGGCGTCGAGGGTGTAGACGCCGCCCCGGTCACCGACGCCGTACAGCTTGCCGTCCTGCACGCGGTGGTCGATCCCGACGAGCTTCCCGTCGCCCTGCAGGCCGGAGACGGCCTTCGGCTGGTCGGCGCGGACGCCCTTGCCGACGGTCAGCCACACGACCGCCTTGCCCTGGTCGGCGAGACCGACGACGGCCTGGCCCTTGCCGTGACCGCCGCTGTGGCCCTTGTGGTCGGTCGCCTGCGCGGCGCCGACCCCGAGGGCGGACAGGGCGAGCACGCCGGCGGCGGTGGCGGCGAGGGTGCGGGTGTGGCGCATCGGGTTCCTCCTGGGACGTCGTCCCCTCCTGGGTGGAGGGGCGTTCGAGGGGACTTACGTCGCCCGGATCGCCCCCGTTCGCGCTGGTCTGTACTTTTTCCAGCGCCGCCCCGGACGGAGCCGTCCGGCGTGGTGACCAGCGCGGGCGGCGGAGGGGGGCGGTGTGGGTCGCAGCGCCTTCGACGTGCGCGCGGCCTACGCCGAGCACGGGGCGTCCCTGGTGGCCTTCGCCGCCGCGTCGCTGCGCGACCGCGCGCTCGCCGAGGACTGCGTGCAGGAGGTGTTCGTCCGCGCCTGGAGGGCGCAGGAGCGCCACGACCCGGACCGGGGCTCGGTGCGCACCTGGCTGTTCGCCATCGCCCGCAACGTGGTCGTCGACGCCGCCCGGGCCCGGGCGCGCCGCCCGGGGGTGGCTGCCGGCGACGCAGCGCCCGAGGTGGCCGACCCGCGCGACGAGCACGCCGCCGTCGTCGAGCGGATGCGCCTCGCGCAGGCCCTGGCCCGGCTCACCCCGGAGCAGCGCCAGGTGGTGGTGGAGGTCCACCTGAACGGGAGGGACTACGCCGACGTATCCCAGCAGACGGGGGTCGCCGCAGCCACGCTGCGGACGAGGATGTTCGCGGCGCTGAGGGTGCTGCGGAAGGACCTGTCGGACGGACCTGGCAGCGAGGAGGGGGGAGTGAGCGGTGGACGGTGAGACGGGCAGCGACCTGAGCGAGGTCGAGAGGGGCCTGCTGGCGGCGGCAGCCGCCGGGCCCGCCCTGGACGAGGACGAGCGCGCGGAGCTCGACGCCCTGCTGCGCCGCAGCCCTGCGGCGGCCGCCGAGCTGGCCGAGCTGCGCGCCGTCGTCGCCCAGCTGGAGCCGCTGCGCGCCTCGGGCACCCCGTGGGAGGAGATCGCGAGCCCGGAGCTGACGGCCCGCGTCGCCGCGGTGGGTGGTCCCGCGGGCGCGGGCCCCGCCCCGCGGCGCGCCGGTCGGGGCCGGGTGGCGGCCTACGCCCTCGCGGCCTGCGGGCTCCTGCTGGTCGGAGGACTGGGCGGGACCCTGCTGGGCGGCGCCCTCACCGACGACCGGCCCGGCGCCCCGGTCGTGACCGGCCCTCCCGGCACGCTGGGGGCCGTCGAGACCGTGTCCGTGGCGACGGCGTCGAGCGCGGTGACCGCCAGCGCCTCGGTCGTGGCCCACACCTGGGGCACCGAGACCGTCCTCGACATGAGCGGTCTGGCGGCGGGGCAGACCTACGAGGTGGTGGTGGTCGACGAGGCCGGCGCCGCGGTGGTGGCGGGCACCTTCATCGGGACGGGGGGAGGCGTCGACTGCACCATGAACGCCGCCGTGCTGCGGCAGGACGCCGACCGCGTCGAGGTGCTCGACGCCTCCGGCGCCGCGGTGATCACCAGCGACCTGCCGCCCGTCACCGCCTGACGGGCGCCTGCGAGCCGCCCGCGGCCCGGCGCCGGGCCGCGGCGCTCGCCCGGAACGCGAGCTGCTCGAGCGGACCGCGCGAGCCGGCCTCGCGCAGCGCGAGCCCGAGCACGACGGCGGCGGCGGCGTGGAGCACCCAGGCGCCCTCCTGGCCCAGGACGGCGGAGGTGGCGCCCGCCGTCAGCACGTGCAGGGTGTAGAGCGTCAGCGTGGCCGACCCGGCCGCGGCCAGCGGCACGAGCAGCAGCGCGCCCAGGGGACGGGGCTCTCCGGCGGTGAGGCGCACGACGGGGCCGGCGGAGGCCACCAGCAGCGCCAGCCCGAGCACCGCGAGCGCGCTGCCGGAGGTGGCCAGCAGGTCGAACGGCGTGGCCGAGTGGGGGGCGTCGACGAGGAGCCACGCCCACGACGTCGTCGGGGTCGACCCGGGCAGGAACACCGCGAGCGCGCGGTCGAGGTCGGTCAGGCCCCACGACGGCGGCAGCGACTCCTCCAGCGCGCGCGAGCCCCCGGCGGCGCCCAGGGCCGCCGCGGAGGCCAGCGGGGCCGCCACGGCCAGCACGACGCCGGTGACGAGCAGGGTCGTCGCCGTCCTGACCCGGTCGAGCGGCATCCGGCCCACGGCGAGGCCCACCAGCAGGTAGCCCGTCCAGGTCAGCACCGGGTAGACGCCGGTGAGGGCGAGCCCGGTGAGCAGGCCGACGGGGTCGAGCAGGGACGCGGGGGAGGGGACGTCGTAGGACGGGGCACCCGGCGGGCCCACGAGGAGCTGCCGGAGCAGGTGGCTCGCCACGGGGGCCAGCACGAGCCAGGCCCCGGCGAGGACCGCCAGGGCCCGCGCGCCCAGCCCGACGAACAGCGAGCCGACCGCGAAGAGGAGCCCGTAGTACACGAGGATCACGTAGATGTTGCCGGGCGCGAGGCCCACGGCCAGACCGACGGCGGCGATGACGCCGGCGCGAGCCAGCACCCCGGCGCGGGCGGCCCGCAGGTCGCGCCCCCGCGGGGGCAGCCGATCGGGAGCGCGCCCGGTGGCCAGCGCCAGCCCCACGCCGGCGAGGACGGCGAACAGCGCGGAGGCCCGGCCGCTGAAGACCTCGTAGACCCAGCTGACGCCGCCGTC
>JAKONK010000107.1 GCA_022701985.1 Actinomycetales bacterium | reverse complement strand
AGGATCGGCCTGGTGGGCGCCGGCGGCATCGCCGAGTGCCACCTGCCCCACCTGGTGCGCCTGGGAGCCGAGGTCGTCGTCTTCTCCGAGGTCGGCGCCGAGGAGCTGGTGGCGCGCCACGGCGCCGGCCGGGTGGTCGGGTCGCTCGACGAGCTGCTGGCGGCGGTCGACGTCGTCGACGTCATCACCCCCACCCCCACGCACGCCGCCGTGGTCACCCGCGCCCTCGAGGCGGGCAAGGACGTGATCTGCGAGAAGCCGGTGGCCCGCACCGCCGACGACGCCGCCGCGCTGGTCGACCTCGCCGAGCGCCTCGGCCGGCGCCTCCACCCCGCCCACGTGGTGCGGTACTTCCCCGAGTACGCGGCGCTGCACGCCGCCGTGAGCCGCGGCGCCCTGGGCGACCTCGCCGTGCTGCGCTTCACCCGCTCCGGGGCATACCCCGTGCGCGCGCCGTGGTTCGCCGACGTCGAGGCGTCGGGCGGGATCATCCTCGACCTGGTGGTCCACGACATCGACATCGCGACCTGGCTCGCGGGGCCCGTGGTCAGCGTGTCGGCGGTGTCGACGCACAGCTCTCCGGGTGCTGCCGAGCCCGCGGCCGCCGCCCACGTGCTGCTGACCCACGCCGGCGGCGCGGTCAGCCAGGTCAACGGGTTCTGGGGCCCGGCGCACCTGCAGTTCACGACGTCGTTCTCCGTGACCGGCACCGCCGGCTCGCTCGCGCACTCCTCGGCGGCCGAGCGCGCCGTCGTCACCGACCTCGGCGCGGGCCCGGCCGGCGACGGCGCCGGGGCGCTGGTGCCCGACACCGACCCCCTCGACGACCCGTACTTCCTGGAGCTGCGCGAGCTGGTCGCGGCCCTGCGAGACGGGTCGACCCCCCGCATCACCGCCCGCGAGGGCGCCGAGGCGGTCCGCGTCGCGAACGCCGCCATTGAGGCCGCCCGCACCGGCACCACCATCCGCCTGACCGACCAGGGAGCCCGCGCATGAGCACCAGCACCGTGAAGCTCGGGCTGCTCTCCTTCGCCCACACCCACGCCGAGACGTACGCGGCGCTGCTGCGCGACCGCACCGACGTCGAGCTGGTCACCTGCGACCCCGGCCCCCACGCCCCGGGCGAGCTCCGCGGTGCCGAGGCGGCCGCGGCCTGGGGCGTCGAGCACGTCGCGTCCGTGGAGGAGCTGCTGGCGCGGGGGCTCGACGCCGTCGTCGTCGCCAGCGAGAACGCCCGCCACCGCGAGCTGGTGGAGCTGGCGCTCGACGCCGGCTGCCACGTGCTGTGCGAGAAGCCGCTGGCGACGTCGAGGGACGACGCCGCCGCCATGCGCGCGGCCGTCGAGCGCTCGGGGCGGTTCCTGATGGTCGCCTACCCGGTGCGCTTCTCCAGCGCGTTCGGGCAGCTGCGCGACCAGGTCGCCGGAGGCCACCTCGGCCAGCTGCTGTCGGTGCGCGGCGCCAACAACGGCAAGCTGCCGACGTCGCGGTCGTGGTTCACCGACCCGGCCCTGGCCGGCGGTGGGGCGCTGGTCGACCACGTCGTCCACCTGGCCGACCTGCTCGACGTGCTCACCGGCGGCGCGCAGGCGCTGACGGTCAGCGCGGTCGGCAACTCCCTGCTGCACCCGGGCGCCGCCGCCGAGACCGCCGGGCTCGTGGCGATCACGTACCCGGACGGGCTCGTCGCCACGATCGACTGCTCGTGGTCGCAGCCGGAGAGCGCCGCCAGCTGGGGCGGCCTGTCGCTGACCGCGGCCGGCACCGGCGGGACGGTCTCCGTCGACGTCTTCGGGTCCAAGGTGCGCGGTCTCGTCAGCTCCACCGGGGCTCCGGTCGAGGTGGCCTACGGGCCCGACCTCGACGAGGCGATGCTCGAGGAGTTCCTCGGCGCGGTCCGCAGCGGGTCGGCTCCCCAGCCCGACCTCGAGGTCGGCGCGCGGACGCTGTCCGTGGTGCTGGCGGCGCAGGAGTCGTACCGGACGGGGCAGACCGCGGCGGTCCGGCCCGTCTGAGCGGGGTGCCCCGAGGAGCGGCCCCTTCGCGGTGACGGTCTGGTCACTGCGGAGGGGCCGCCTCCGGAGCGGTCAGCCCTCGGGGTGCGCGGCGGCCCAGGCGCGGAACGGCGCCTCGGGGTCGGGGTGCTCGCCCTGCTCGGCGGGGAGGTTCCGCTCGCTGGCGGGCTTGGCGTACTCGTCGTAGAAGGTGGCCAGCGAGGTGTAGCGGTTGCCGTCCTCGTAGTGGCGGTCCTCCTGCTCGCGGGTCGCGACGTAGACCACCCGCTCCGGCTGCGCGTAGTACAGCGCGCCCAGGCACATCGGGCAGGGGTAGGCCGTGACGTAGACGTCGCACCCCTCCAGCCCGGTGCGGCCCCGCTCGGCGAGGCGGCGGATGGCGGTGATCTCCGCGTGCGCCGTCAGGTCGCCGGTCTGCGCGACCTGGTTGGCGGCCTCGACCAGCACCTCGCCGCTCCCCCGCTCGACGACGACGCACCCGAACGGCTTGCCGCCGGCACCGACGTTCTCCAGGGCGAGCTCCACGGCCCTCGCCACGTACCGGTCGTGCTGCTCCACGTGTCCCCCTGCGCTCGAAGATCGGTTCCTGCGGCAAGGAGAACAGGGCGGCCGAGGGAGCGCCAGCGCAGGCCCCGGGCGGTCAGGGCGGTCAGCGGGCCGGGGTGCCCACCTCGACGAGGGTGCGCAGGGCGGTGCTCCCGAGGTGCGCGAGGCCCCGGCGGGGCAGGCGCGCCAGGGCTGCCGCGGCCGCTGCCCCTCGGAGGCGGTCGAGGTCGCCGTCGGCCACCGCGCGGGCGACGAGCAGCGACGCCTCCGGGTGGACGTCCAGCGCGCTGTGCCCGGTGCCGGGCAGCGTCACGAGCAGACCGTTCCGGGCGAGGGAGACGACGCGCTCGGCCACCGGTCGGGGCGTGGTCAGGTCGCGGTCACCCGAGATGACGACGACGGGGACGTCCGTGCGACGCAGCGCCGCCACCAGGTCGAACGGCTCCCCCGCGAACGCCGGCTGGGTCGCCGCCGCCGCGGCGTGGATGAGCTGGGGGTCCAGCGGACCGCCGTCGGGCGGGAGGCCGAAGCCCAGCTGGCCGTAGGCGATGCCCGCGACCAGGTCGGGCTCGTTGACGAAGCGCTGCACGGACGTCGACGCCTCGGAGGCGCCCAGGGCGGCGAGCTGGGGCCACAGCCACCGCAGGCGGCCCCGCCCCCGGGCGACGACGAGCCGGCGCAGCACCTCGGGACCGGCGAGCTCATAGGTGGCCTGCACCACGGCGGTGAGCTCGGTCATGAGATCGGTGGTCGTGGTGCGCGCCCCGAGCTCGCGCACGGCTGCCGCGGCCCGCTCCGTCGACCGTTCCCCGCCGTCCCACAGCAGGCGCCTGCGGTGGGCGCGCACCGCAGCGAGGTCGCCGGCCACCGAGAGCATCGGGGAGTCGAGCACGAGCGCCGCCACGCGCTCGGGGTGCCGGGCGGCGAAGGCCTGGGCGAGGTACGTGCCGTACGAGGCACCGTCGACGACGGCGCGCTCGACCCCGGCGTCGTCGAGCACGGCGGCGAGGTCGTCGACCACGGCCTCCACGGTGACGGCGCTGCGCGGGAGGTCGCGGCCTGCGTCATCGAGCCGCGACAGGCCCACCCCGCGGTGCTCGACCATGACGGCGTCGGTGCCGAGCGCGGCCGCCCGCGAGCGCCAGCGGCGGTAGGGGACGGCGGAGGCGAGGCCCGGGCCGCCGGGGATGACGAGCACGGGGAGCCCGCGGCGCGCGTGCGGCGGGGTGTCGCGGAGCCAGGTGACGCCGACCGCGCCACCGCCAGGGGGCCCCAGGGGGCGGTGCACCACCGAGCCGCTGCGGGCGAGGAGGTGGCGGGCGAGCCTGGCGGCTCCGGGGCGGCGCACGCTCCCCAGCATGGTCCGCCGACCCGGGTCGGCCACCCAGCGACCGGCAGGGCGCGTCAGCGCTCGCAGGCCACCCCGTCGCCGTCGCGGTCGAGCTTCGAGCTGTACCCGGGCTGGCCGCGGTGGAGCGGAGCCTTGCCGGCGGCGCGCACCGCATCGCAGTTGGCGTAGTACGCCGAGCCGCCGGAGGTGGCCTTCGGAGCCGCCGTGCTGGTGCTCGGCCCGGACGTCGAGGCCGGCTTCGCCGTCGCGCTCGCCGATGCACCGGCCGAGGCGGTGGACGAGGCGGTGGACGAGGCGGTGGACGACGGCGCGGGGGCGGGCCCCGGGGCGCACACCGTGCCCGCGAGCGCGGTGTCGCTGAGCACGCCGGGGCCGCCCAGCCCGGTCACGCTGCCGGTGCCGAGGGCCGTGTAGGCGTCGGCCGTGACCTGCGGCAGGCAGTCGGGGCGGCTGAGCAGCAGCGGCTGGCCGAGCGCCGCACCCGCCAGGGCGTCGGGGAAGTTCGCGCCGCTCGCGAGCAGCACCCGCGGGGCGGAGCCGGTGAGGTCGCGCACCACCTCGGCGGCGGTGTCGTAGCGGTCGTCACCGGCGATCCGACGGACCTTCCCGGGCCACGCGGCCTCGAGCTGGCCCTGGACGCCGGCGGAGACCACCGAGGTGCCGCCGACCACGGTGACGCGCGACGGCGCCAGCGCGCGCAGTGCAGCGGCGGTCTCCTCCGGGAGGGAGTCCCGGGTGGTGAGGAGGAGGGGCACCCCGCGGGAGGCGCTGGCGGCACCAGCGGAGAGCGCGTCGGCGAAGCCCTCGCCCGAGGCGACGTACACCTCGCGGCCGGTCCCGCCGGTGGCCGAGCCCGCGAACGTCCGCGCCACCTGCGCGGCGGTGTCGTAGCGGCTCGTCCCCTGCACGCGCGTGACGTCACCGCTGGTGAGGCCGCGGAGGTCCGTGACGACGCCGTCGCTGACGGCCGCGGCGCCGCCCACCACCCAGACGGTCTCGGGCGCGAGCCGCCGCAGCTCGGCGCGGACGCTGTCGGGGAGCTGGCCCTGGCCGGTGGTCAGCAGGGGCACCCGCAGCGACGCAGCCAGCGGCGCCGCCGCGAGCGCGTCGGCGAAGCTGCCGCCGTTGACGACGACGGCGCCCTTCGCCCCGCCGGAGAACGCCGCGCCGGAGACCGAGGCCGCCGTGGCGTGCCGGTCGGCTCCCCACCAGCGGTCGGTGCTCAGCGCCTGCGCCGGGGCCGCCGCCGCGAGCAGGCCCCCTGCCACCAGCGCCGCGGTCACGGTCGCCGTCAGGGCCGCGCGGACCCTCCGCGGTGTCCGCGCTCCGGCCGTCGTCGTGCTCATCCGTCTGCCCCCCGGTCGACTCCTGCGACCGTGGCAGGGAGCGGAGATCGGGTGGGGTTGCCACGCCGGTGCGCGTCAGACCGCTGTCGGTCGCGTCGCATCTCCGACGTCGCAGCCGCAGTGGGCTGCCTCTGCCTGAGCGGGCCCGGGTGGGATCTCGGAGGGGCTGACGCCGACGTGCTGGTGAGCTCGTCCATCTCCCCCCTGGCCCGCTCGGCGGTCACCGGGCCAGAACGCGACGGAACCGTCGCGGGCCTCGTGGGGCCACCGGTGCAGGCGGCGCCGCGCGGTAGTGCTGGTGGCGACCCGCGCGGACCCCGGAACGGGCCGGGCGCGGCTCCCGCGCGCGCCTCGCTGCTCCGGACGGGTGATCTTCGACTCGCGCACCCCAGACCTCTGTGCAGGTCTCCTGAACAGGTGTTCGACCGTCAGTGCTCGTCCCTAGCGTGATCCACATGACCTCGACGGGTGGCGCGCACGGGCAGGACCGGCTCGCCGGTGCGCTCGCCGCCGCACAGGGGCCGCTGCGCGAGGTGGTCGAGGCAGTGGGCTTCCTGGGGTCGCTCGCAGCCGCTCAGCGACACACAGCCCTCAGCGACCTGCTGGTGCTGCGGCGCCTCGTCGACGCGGCGCTGCTGCGCGTCACCGACTCCTTCGGGAGGCTCGACCTCGACGAGGTGGGGGCGGCCTCGGTGGTCGACCTCCTGGGTGGCACGGGAGGGCTGCCCGCTCCGGCCGCGAAGCGCCTCGAGCGGGTGGCGCGGGCCACCGGTGCCGGTGACACGGGGCAGCCCCCGATGCCCGCCGTGACCGCGGTGCACGCCGAGGGGCGGCTGTCCACGGAGGTCTTCGAGCTGGCGGCCCGCACTGTGCGAGCACTCCCCCGCGACGTGCGCCGCGAGGTGGCGGCCTCCCTCGACGACACCCTCGCCGAAGACCTGCCCGGGCTCACCCACGCGCAGGCCGTCCAGCCCTGCACCGAGCTGCTCGACGTGCTCGACCCGAGCCGCGCCGATGGTGACCTCGACCCCGACGCCCTGACCAGGCGGCGCTTCGACACGACCGTCCACGCCGACGGCTGGGTGGCGCTCCGCGGGCTGCTCGACCCCGTGGCGGGTGCGCAGCTCATCGCGGTGATCGACCACTACAGCCGCCCGCAGCCGCAGGTCGAGGCCGAGGTGGCCCCCGACGACCCGGCCCGGCCCGACCTCCCCGCCGGTGGCGGTCGCGCCGGGGTCCGCACCGTCGAGCACGACGACGACGGCCGCGTGGTCCGCGACGAGACCACCTACGACGATGCGCCCGCGCCCCACGGTCCCGACGGCCCCCGCCTGCCCGTGCGCGACGAGCGCAGCGCCACCCAGCGGCGCGCCGACGCGCTCGGGCTCGTCGCCCTGCAGGGGGCCGACCCCACGATGACGCGCGGCGGGGAGCCCCCGCGCATCGTCGTCACGGCCACCGAGGCGCAGGTCCGCGGCGAGCCGGGCGCCGGTCGTGCGGTCTGCGCGCAGACCGGTCCGCTCCCCCGGGCAGTGCTGCACACGCTGCTCTCGAGGGCCGCGCTCCAGGCCGTGGTGCTCTCCGGTGAGGGCGCCGACGCGACGGTGCTCGCCCTGGGCCGCTCGGTGCGGTGCTTCACGCCTCCGCAGCGGCGGGCGCTCTTCGCCCGGGACGGCGGGTGCGCGGTCCCGGGGTGCGACACGCACGTCGGGTGGCTGCAGGCGCACCACGTCGAGGACTGGGCCCTCGGCGGTGAGACGGACCTCGACAACGGCGTCCTGCTCTGCCCGCGGCACCACCTCCAGGTGACCCTGGGCCACTGGCAGGTGCGCATGGTCGACGGGGTGCCGCAGCTGCGGGCGCCGGCGGCGGTCGACCCGCTGCGGCGCTGGCTGGTGAACCCGAGACGGGCGGTCAGGGAACGGGCACGGCGGCGCGGTCAGCGGCTGCTCTTCGGCGACCCGT
>JAKONK010000088.1 GCA_022701985.1 Actinomycetales bacterium | reverse complement strand
GCAGGGGCAGGCCCGGGTGCGCACGAGCGCGGGCGCCGACCCCCCTGTCTGGAGGTCGGCGCCCGCGCCGTCGTTGCCTGGGGCGTCAGCGCTGCGCGCTGCCCACCAGCTGGCGGTCACCCGAGAGGTCGAGGTCGCGCTCGGACGGGGCGTCCGGGCCGGCGGTCGGCGTGCCGTGGCCGCCGTCGGCGGCGAGCGTGGCCTCGTCGAAGGGCAGGTCGCCCTTCAGGACCGAGCGGACGCGGTCCTTGTCGATCTCCTTGGTCCAGGTGCCCACCAGGACGGTGGCCACCGCGTTGCCCGCGAAGTTGGTGACGGCGCGGGCCTCGGACATGAACCGGTCGATGCCGACGATGAAGCCGACGCCGGGGACCAGGGCCGGGGCGTGGGCCTGGAGGCCGCCGGCGAGGGTGGCCAGGCCCGCGCCGGTGACGCCGGCGGCGCCCTTGGAGGCGAGGATCATGAAGGCCAGCAGGCCGATCTGCGCCGGGACCGACAGCGGGGTGCCCATGGCGTCGGCGATGAAGATCGAGGCCATCGTCAGGTAGATCGCGGTCCCGTCGAGGTTGAAGGAGTAGCCGGTCGGCACGACGATCCCGACGACCGGGCGGGCGACGCCCAGGTGCTCCATCTTCGCGATGAGGCGGGGCAGCGCCGTCTCGGAGGAGGACGTCGAGACGATGAGCAGGAACTCGCGGCCCAGGTACTTGAGGAGGCTGAAGATGTTCAGGCCCGTGACCACGCGCAGGATCGTGCCCAGGACCACGAAGACGAAGACGGCGCAGGTCAGGTAGAAGGCGCCCATGAGGATCGCCAGCGCCCTGAGGGCGTCGACACCGGTCTCGCCGACCACGCCGGCGATCGCGCCGAAGGCGCCGATCGGGGCCAGCCACATCACCCAGGCCAGGATCTTGAAGACGAGCTTCTGCAGGTTGCCGACGAGGTCGAGCAGCGGCTTGCCGGACTCGCCCATGGTCTGCAGGGCGAAGCCGACGACGAGCGCGATGACGAGGACCTGCAGCACCTGCTCCTGCACCAGGGCGGAGAACAGGGTGGTCGGGATGAGGCTGGTGATGAAGCCGATGACGCCCCCGGCCTCGGAGGACGCCGAGGCGGCCCGCTCAGCGGCCGCGGTGGCGGCGGCCGCGTCGGAGTCGGAGATGGTCAGGCCGTCACCCGGGTGGATGAGGTTGCCGACGACCAGGCCGATCACCAGGGCGAAGGTCGACATGGCCAGGAAGTAGCCGAGGGCGATGCCGCCGACCTTGCCGACGGTGGTGGCCTTCCGGATCGAGCCGATGCCCAGCACGATGGTGCAGAAGATCACCGGGCCGATCATCATCTTCACCAGGTCGATGAAGGCCGCGCCGATGGGCTTCATCGCCCTGGCGGTCTCCGGGGCCGCCAGGCCCAGGACGATGCCGGCCGTCACGGCGACGATCACGCCGATGTACAGCCAGTGCGACTTGTCCTTGTGCTTCTTGGGGGCCGCCCCGGTCGGGACCGCTGCTGCTGAGCTGCTCATGGTCAGCGCACCTCCACGTCGTCGTGTCCGGAGCTGCTCCGCCCCGGTGTGCCACGGGTCACATCCCCGTCTGCCAGAAGAGTGCCTGGCGCCGCTCGGACGGCCCTCGTTGTGAACCTTGTGTTCACGGGCGCCTGACCAGCAGGTCATCCTGTGGGGGTGCTCATGACGCGGGTGCGGGCGATGTCGCTCGCGCGGCAGCTGCTCGCCCTGCAGGCGGGGCTGCTGGTGCTGCTGCTGCTGGGCGTCGCAGCCCTCGACGCGGTGCTCGACGTGCGCAGGGACCAGCGGGCCGCCGTCGAGCGCGTGCTCGGCATCGCCGAGGCGATCGCGCTCAGCCCGGTGGTCGCCGAGGCGGCCGCCGGGGAGGCGTCCGCCCCGGGCACCGCGACCGCCGAGCTGCAGCCCTTCGCCGAGGCGGTGCGCGCCGAGGCGCAGGTCTCCTTCATCACCGTGATGGCCCCCGACGGGACGCGGTGGACGCACCCGCGCCCCGAGGAGATCGGGGGGACCTACCTCGGGTCGCGCGCGCAGGCGCTGGCCGGCAGGCCCTTCACGGAGACGTACACCGGGACGCTCGGGCCCTCGGTCCGCGCGGTGGTCCCGGTGTTCGACGCCGCCGGTGGCGGGCGGGTGGTGGCCCTGGTGGCCGTCGGTGTGACCACGGCCCAGCTCGACCAGGAGTTCGTCCGCAGCCTGCCGGTGCCCCTGGCCGCGCTCGGGGCGCTCGTGCTGGTCGCGCTGGCGGGCAGCGCGCTGGTGTCGCGGCGGCTGCGGCGCCAGACGCACGGGATGGGCATCGAGGAGATGGAGCGCATGTACTCCTCCCACGAGGCGGTGCTCCACTCGGTGCGCGAGGGGCTCGTCGTCGTCGACCCCGACGGGCGGGTGGGCGTCGCCAACGACGAGGGGCGGCGCCTGCTGGGCCTGGACGACCGGGCCGACGACCCCGTGGGCCGCCCCGCCGCCGACCTGCCGGTCGCGCCCTCGCTGCGCGACCTCCTCGTCGACGGGCGCACCGCCACGGACGAGACCCACCTCACCGACGAGCGGGTGCTGGTGGTGAGCCAGTCGCAGGTGCCGTGGGACGGCAACCGGAGGGGCGCGGTGATGACCCTGCGCGACCGCACCGAGCTGGAGGAGCTCACCGGCGAGCTGGACTCGACCCGGGCGCTGTCGGAGGCCCTGCGCTCGCAGGCGCACGAGGCGGCGAACCGCCTGCACACCGTCGTCGTCCTCGTGGAGACGGGCCACCCGGAGCGGGCCGTCGAGTACGCCGTGGAGCAGCTCGAGCTGAGCCAGCGCCTCACCGACCGGGTCGTGGAGAGCATCGAGGAGCCCGTCGTCGCCGCGGTGCTGCTGGGCAAGACCGCCCAGGCCGCCGAGCGGGCCGTCACCGTCCGGGTGGAGCCGGGCTCCCACCTGCCCGCGGGCCTGGCGTCCAGCGCGGCGGCGGGCCGCGACCTCGTGACCGTGCTGGGCAACCTGCTCGACAACGCCGTCGACGCGGTCGCCGCGCTGGACGACGGCGCGCGCGAGGTCGTGGTGGGGGTGCGTCCCGACGGCGCGGACCTGCTGCTGCGGGTGAGCGACAGCGGTCCCGGGCTGCCGGACGACGTCGTCGACGCGGCCTTCACCCGCGGCTGGACCACGAAGGTTGCCGCGACGAGCGCCGAGAGGGGCTTGGGGCTGTCGCTGGTCGACCAGGTGGTGCGCCGCCGCCGCGGGACCATCGACGTGACCGGCTCGACGTTCGAGGTCCGCCTGCCCCTGGAGGGCCTGCGGTGACGGCGACCAGGGGGCCCGTCCGGGTGCTCGTCGTCGAGGACGAGCCGATCATGGCCGCCGCCCACGCCCAGTACGTCACGGGCGTGCACGGCCTGGTGCTCGCCGGGACCGCCGGGACGGTCCGCGACGCCGTCCGCGCCCTGCGGCCGGCGCCCGGCGAGGGCTCCGTCGACCTGGTGCTGCTCGACCTCGACCTGCCCGACGGGCACGGCCTCGACCTCGTCCGGTCGCTGCGGGCCGCGGGCTGGCCCGGCGACGTCATCGCGGTCACCTCCACCCGCGACCTGGTCGCGGTGCGCGCAGCGGTGTCCCTCGGGGTGGTCCAGTACCTGCTCAAGCCGTTCACCCGCCGCTCGTTCGAGGAGAAGCTGACCCGGTACCTCGACTTCCGCGCCCAGCTGCACGGCGGCGTGGGCGACGACGCGCCGCTGGACCAGGGCGACGTCGACCGCGCCTTCGCCGCCCTGCGCAGCAGCGCCGGCGCCGCGCTGCCCTCCGGGCTGGCCCAGGAGACCCTCGACGCGGTGCGCCGCGCCGTCGCGGCGGCCGGGCACGACGCCGGGGCGTCGGCCTCGGAGGTCGCCACGACCTGCGGGACGTCCCGCGTCACCGCCCGCCGCTACCTGGAGCACCTCACCGAGGCGGGAGAGCTGGCGCGCCACCAGCGCTACGGCGGCACCGGCCGCCCGGAGGTGGAGTACCGCGCCGCCCGCCGCCGCTGAGCCCGACCGAGCCCGACCGAGCCCGACCGAGCCCGACCGGCGCGGGCCTGCGGGCCGGGGTAGCGTCGCGGTGAAGCCCCGCCCCCGCCCGGCCGCGGCCCCGTCGTCGTCCCGGGCTGTGCACTCCGGCCAGCACCCGCAGCGCGCGCTCCACCGGTCTCCCGGCACCGCCGGCGAGCCGGTCACCCGACGCCGCTCCGCCCAGGCCACCGGAGGCCACCGTGCACGTCACCCACTCCACCGTCCCGCAGCCCTCGCCCCACCAGGTGCTCGTGCTCAGCGGGCCCGTCGCCCCGGCTGACACCGACCACCTGCGGGGCTGGTGCTATCGCGCCCTCACCGAGCCCAGCGGGGGCGACCTCGTCGTCGACGTCCGCGCGGTGACCGCGTTCGACGACGCCGCGATGGCCGCCCTCTCCTCGGGCAGGCTCCGGGCCCGGCACCTCGCGCGCCACCTGGTGGTCGTCGACGCCGTCGACGGCGCGCTCGCCACGAGCCTGCGCCGCACCGGGCTGGCGTTCCGCTTCCCCCGGTACGACTCCCCGGAGCTGGCGGCGCAGGCCCTGGCCGCCGAGCGCACCGACAGGGCCTCGCACGACCTGCCCCAGGAGGCCCGCTGGCGCGCGGCTGCCGCCCCCGCCGCCGCCCCCGCTTCCGCGGGCGCCTGACGCCGGGTCCCGTCGTCCGCGCGGCGGAGCGGCGGGGCCACCGCACGCCCCCGGGGTGCGCGAGGATGGTGGGGTGAGCACGACCCTCGCCGACAGCCCGCGCACCGGGGCCCTGCTGCCGCCGCTGCGCTTCGGCCAGCACGTCGTCGACGTGCCCGTGGTGCTCGCCCCCATGGCCGGGGTCACCAACGCGCCGTTCCGCAGCCTGTGCCGCGAGCACGGCGCCGGCGTCTACGTGTCCGAGATGGTCACGAGCCGCGCCCTGGTCGAGCGCACCCCGGAGAGCCTGCGGCTGGTGCAGCACGAGCCGGGGGCGAGCCCCCGGAGCGTTCAGCTGTACGGCGTCGACCCGGCCACCGTCGGGGCGGCCGTGCGGATGCTGGTCGAGGAGGACCTCGCCGACCACGTCGACCTCAACTTCGGCTGCCCGGTGCCCAAGGTGACGCGCCGCGGCGGTGGCTCGGCCCTGCCGTGGAAGAGCGGCCTGTTCCGCGACGTCGTCCGCGCCGCCGTGCGCGCGGCGCAGACGTCGAGCGGTCCCGACGTGCCGGTCACGGTGAAGATGCGCAAGGGCATCGACCCCGACCACCTCACCTACCTCGACGCCGGCCGCACCGCGGAGGCCGAGGGCGCCGCCTGGGTGGCGCTGCACGGCCGCACCGCCGCCGACGGGTACGCCGGCACCGCCGACTGGGAGGCGATCGCCCGCCTCAAGGAGGCCGTGACCAGCATCCCCGTGCTCGGCAACGGCGACATCTGGTCCGCCGAGGACGCCGTGCGCATGGTCGGGCGCAGCGGCTGCGACGGCGTGGTCGTGGGTCGCGGCTGCCTGGGCCGCCCCTGGCTGTTCGCCGACCTCGCCGCCGCCCTGCAGGGCCGCCCCGAGCGGGTCCGCCCCGGCCTGCGCGAGGCCACCGCCACCCTGCGGCGCCACGCGGAGCTGCTGGTGGAGCACTTCGGCGACGAGCTGCGCGGCTGCCGCGAGATCCGCAAGCACGTGGCCTGGTACCTCAAGGGCTACGTGGTGGGCGGCCACATGCGCGCCCAGCTCGGCCTGGTCGACACCCTCGCCGCCCTCGACGCGCTCATCGCCACCCTCGACCTCGACCAGCCCCACCCGGGCGAGGCGGCGGAGGGCTCCCGCGGACGGACCTCGCCGGCGCCGCGGGTCGTGCTGCCGGAGGGCTGGCTCGACTCCCGCGAGCTGACGGGCGCCTCCCTCGAGGTGGTCCGCGCCGGCGAGCTCGACCCCTCCGCGACGGCGGGCGGCTAGGCCGTGCTGCAGGACCGGGGCGCCCACTGCGAGGTCGACGGCGAGGCGTCCGGCTACGGCGAGCACGCCCGCGCCCGCTGGGCCCCCGAGGAGCCGAAGAGCTACAAGCGCAGCGCCTTCGCCCGTGACCGGGCCCGGGTGCTGCACTCCTCGGCGCTGCGGCGCCTGGGCGCCAAGACCCAGGTGGTCGGCCCCGGCAGCGACGACTTCGCCCGCACCCGCCTCACCCACTCCCTCGAGGTGGCCCAGGTGGGCCGCGAGCTCGGCGGGGCGCTGGGCTGCGACCCCGACGTCGTCGACACCGCCTGCCTCTCGCACGACCTCGGGCACCCGCCGTTCGGGCACAACGGCGAGTCGGCGCTCGCCCAGCTGACCGCCGCCGTCGGCGGCTTCGAGGGCAACGCCCAGACGCTGCGGCTGCTCACGCGGCTGGAGCCCAAGACCCGCTTCGCCGACGGCCGGCCCGCTGGGCTCAACCTCTCCCGCGCCAGCCTCGACGCCACCACCAAGTACCCCTGGCGCTCCGGTGACGACCCGCGCGGGGTCACCCGCAAGTTCGGGGTCTACTCCGGAGCCGCCGGCGACGTCGACGTCTTCGCGTGGCTGCGCGAGGGCGCCCCCGACCGCCGCCGCTGCATCGAGGCGCAGGTGATGGACCTGTCCGACGACATCGCCTACTGCGTGCACGACGTCGAGGACGCCGTCGTCGCCGGCCGCCTCGACCTGCGCGCGCTGGCCCCCCGCGGCGAGCGCGGGCAGATCGCCGCGGCCGTGCGGGCGCTGCACGTGCCCGACGCCTCCGACGTCGAGGTGGAGGCCGCCCTCGACCGGCTGCTCGCCACCCCCACGTGGGTCGACTCCTTCGACGGCTCGTGGACGTCCCTGGCGGCGCTGAAGGACATGACCAGCCAGCTCATCGGCAGGTTCTGCGCCGCCGCCGAGCGGGCCACGCGGGAGGTCGCCGGACCGGGTCCCCTGACCCGCTACGCCGCCGACCTCGTGGTGCCGCGCAGCACCGAGGTCGAGATCGCCGTGCTCAAGGGCGTGGCCGCGGCGTTCGTGCTGACCAGCCGCGACAAGGCCTCCGGGTACGCCGCAGAGCGGGAGGTCGTGACCGACCTGGTCCGCGCGCTGCTCGAGCGCCCCCACGTCATGGAGCCGCCCTTCGCGGCCTGGCACGCCGAGGCCGACGACGACGCCGGGCGGCTGCGCGCCGTCGTGGACCAGGTC
>JAKONK010000051.1 GCA_022701985.1 Actinomycetales bacterium | reverse complement strand
CCCGTCGTTGAAGTACTTGATCGTCGCGTCGATCGCGGCGAGCAGCTCTTCGGCAGAGCCGATGTCGTTGATGGCGACCTGGGGAGCGCTCGACGACGGGAGGGTGGCGGTCATGAAGGGATGGGCTCCGATGCGGACAGGGAATGAGTGGTGGACAGGATGAGCGGGAGCGCCGCTGACCTCCGAGCTGGTGCCGAAGGCATTGACGCACCCAACTGTCAAGAGTACCTCGGATGAGCGGCGAGCTCTCCAGCGCGGGGTACGGGCACGCGGGCGCGGGCGAGAGCGTGCGCGCGAGCCGCAGCCACTGGGACGGGGCCTCGGCCACCTACCTGGAGGACCACGGCCGCACGCTGGGCACCGACGTGCTCGTCTGGGGCCCGGAGGGCCTGACCGAGGACGACGCCCGGCTGCTCGGGGACCCCGCCGCGCTCGCGGGGGCGGTCGTCGTCGAGGTCGGCTGCGGCGCCGGCCAGGGAGCGCGCTGGGCCTCGGCCCGCGGCGCCCGAGCCGTGGGGGTGGACCTGTCGGCGGGGATGCTCGCCCGCAGCCGCGCGCTGGACGCCGCCACCGGCGCCCGCACGCCGGTGCTGCAGGCCGACGCCGGCGCCCTCCCGCTGGCCGACGGCTGCGCGCGGGTGGCCTTCTCGGCCTACGGGGCGCTCCCCTTCACCGCCGACGCCGCCGGGGTCATGGCCGAGGTGCACCGCGTGCTCGTCCCGGGGGGCCGCTGGGTGTTCTCGGTCAGCCACCCCGTGCGGTGGGCGTTCCCGGACGACCCGGGCCAGCGCGGCCTGGTGGCCGACAGGTCGTACTTCGACAGGGCGCCCTACGTCGAGCGCGACGACGCCGGGCAGCTCCTCTACGCCGAGCACCACCGGACGGCGGGTGACTGGGTGCGCCTGGCGCGGGGCGCGGGGTTCGCGCTGCTCGACCTGGTCGAGCCCGAGTGGACGCGTGAGGACCAGCCCACCTGGGGCGGGTGGAGCGCTCTGCGCGGGCGCCTGCTGCCGGGGACGGCGGTGTTCGTCTGCGAGCGGCTGCGCCGCTGAGGAGGAGGGGGCGTGCCGGGCCCGGCGGGGCGACCGGCTCCGGGGCCCGGCCTGGGCGGCACGGGCCCCGGGACCACCCGGTCAGCAGGTCAGTGGCCGGCCTCGTGCCAGGAGGCGCCGGAGCCCACGGAGACCTCGAGGGCCACCGACAGCTGGGTGCGCTCCTGCACGACCCGCCCCATCTGCTCGCGCAGCAGGGCCTCCACCGCGTCGCGCTCACCTGCGACGACGTCCACGACGAGCTCGTCGTGGACCTGCAGCAGCAGCCGCGAGCGCAGCCCCTGCTCGCGCAGGGCCCGCTCGACGCCGAGCATCGCCAGCTTGATGACGTCGGCCGCGGAGCCCTGGATCGGGGCGTTGAGCGCCATGCGCTCGGCGATCTCGCGGCGCTGGCGGTTGTCGCTGGTGAGGTCGGGCAGGTAGCGCCGGCGGCCGAGCACCGTCTCGGTGAATCCGGTGGCCCGTGCCTCCTCGACCACGCCGCGGAGGTAGTCGCGGACGCCGCCGAACCTGGCGAAGTAGTCGTCCATGAGGCCGCGGGCCTCGTCGACGGGCACGGTGAGCTGGCGCGACAGCCCGAACGCCGACAGGCCGTACGCCAGCCCGTACGACATCGCCTTGATCTTGGCGCGCATCTCGCCGGTGACGTCGGCGGGCTCGACGCCGAAGACCCGCGCGCCGACGAAGCGGTGCAGGTCCTCCCCGGAGCGGAAGGCCTCGATGAGGCCCTCGTCGCCGGACAGGTGGGCCATGATCCGCATCTCGATCTGGCTGTAGTCGGCGGTGAGGAGGAGCTCGGCGTCGCGGCCGACCACGAACGCCTCGCGGATGCGGCGCCCCTCGGCGGTGCGGATCGGGATGTTCTGCAGGTTCGGGTCGGTGGAGCTCAGGCGCCCGGTGGCCGCGATGGTCTGCTGGAACGTCGTGTGGATGCGCCCGTCGTCGGCGACCGACTTGAGCAGGCCCTCGACGGTCTGCCGCAGCCGGGAGGCGTCGCGGTGGCGCAGCAGGTGGTCGAGGAAGGGGTGGGGCTGGCGGACGTTGAGGTCGGCCAGGGCCTCCGCGTCGGTGGTGTACCCCGTCTTGGTGCGCTTGGTCTTGGGCATGCCGAGCTGGTCGAACAGCACCACCTGCAGCTGCTTGGGCGAGCCGAGGTTGATCTTCTGCCCGCCGATCGCGGCGTACGCCTCCTCCGCGGCGTCGGCGACGACGGCCGCGAACTCGCCCTCCAGCCGCTCCAGGGCCAGGACGTCGACGGCGATGCCGTCGGACTCCATCTGCGCCAGCAGGGGGACCAGCGGGAGCTCGAGGTCGCGCAGGAGCTCCTCGCCCCCGCGCTGGGCGACCTGCTCGGCGAGCACCCCGGAGAGCTCCAGGACGGCGGCGGCGCGCACGCACGCCAGCTCGCCCTCGTCGGGCTGGTCGCCGGCCGCGGCGTCGCCGGAGAGGTCGAGCTCGCCCTGCTCCTCCACGGCCGCGGGCGGCGCGTCGGCGCGGAGCTCGCGCTGGAGGAACCTCACGGCCAGGTCTGCCAGGTCGTAGCTGCGCTGGTCGGGCTGGCACAGGTACGCCGCCAGCGCGGTGTCGGCGGCCAGGCCCCGCAGCGGCAGGCCGCGGGCCTCGAGGCCGTGGAGGGCGGTCTTGGCGTCGTGCAGGACCTTGGGCGCCGCCGGGTCGGCGAGCCACGCCGCCAGGGCGGTCTCGGCCTCCGGCTCGAGCTCGCGCAGGTCGACCCAGGCGGCCGCGCCCCCGGACGAGGCGAGGGCCACGCCCCACGCGTCGCCGCTGCCGGCGCTCCAGCGCGCCAGCACGCTCACGCCGGTCGGGGTGCCCGCCGGGGCGTGCTCGGCGAGCCACGCCGCGAGCGCGGCGCCGGCGGGGCGCTCGGCGGCGACGGCGAAGCCGCCCTGGGACGCCTCGGCGGCGGGGTCGGGGGTGGCGAGGGTGGCGAAGAGCCGCTCGCGCAGCACCCTGAACTCCAGGCCGTCGAAGATGCGGTGCACCTCCTCGCGGTCCCAGGCGCGGACGGCGAGGTCGTCGACGACGACGGGCAGCTCCAGGTCGCGCACCGGGGCGTTGAGGCGCTTGTTGCGCAGCACCTGGTCGAGGTGGTCGCGCAGCGACTGCCCGGCCTTGCCGGTGAGCGCACCGACGCCCGCGACGAGGCCCTCGAGGTCTCCGTGGGCGGCCAGCCACTTGGCGGCCGTCTTGGGCCCGACGCCGGGGACGCCGGGCAGGTTGTCGCTGGTCTCCCCCACCAGGGCGGCGAGGTCTCCGTAGCGCTCGGGCCGCACCCCGTACTTCTCCTCGACGGCGTCGGGGGTCATCCGCGCCAGGTCGGAGACGCCCTTGCGCGGGTAGAGCACGGTGGTGCCCTCGTCGACCAGCTGGAAGGCGTCGCGGTCCCCGGTGACGACGAGCACCTCCAGGCCCTGGGCCCGGGCGGAGCCGGTGAGGGTGGCGATGACGTCGTCGGCCTCGTACCCCTCCCTGGTCACCACCGTGACGCGCAGCGCGGCCAGGACCTCCTTGACCAGGTCGACCTGGCCGACGAACTCCGACGGCGTGCTGGCCCGACCGGCCTTGTACTCGGGGTACTCGGCGGTGCGGAAGGTCTGCTTGGAGACGTCGAAGGCCACCGCGAGGTGGGTGGGCGCCTCGTCGCGCAGGAGGTTGATGAGCATCGAGGTGAAGCCGTAGACCGCGTTGGTGGTCTGCCCCGTGCTGGTGGAGAAGTTCTCGGCCGGGAGCGCGAAGAAGGCCCGGTAGGCCAGGGAGTGGCCGTCGACCAGGAGCAGGCGCGGGCGGGCCCCGTCCAGGGCCTCGGCGGCGCCCGCGGCGGCGTCGGTGGGGCTGGCCTTCGTGCTGGTCGGGCTCACGTCTGCCAGCCTAGGCGGGGTGGACGACATCGCGGTCGGGGCGGGCGCCCCGGACCACTCGGACGACCCCGTGCTGCGCACCGCCGGCACCCTCATCGAGCGGATGGGCATCGAGCTCGACCTGACCGACCCCGCGAGGCCGGTCGGCACGATGCCGGTGGCCGGCAACACCCAGCCCTACGGGCTGCTGCACGGCGGCGCGTCGGTGGTGCTCGCCGAGACCCTCGGGTCCGTCGCCGCGGCGCTCGCCGCCGGACCGGGCCGCGTGGCGGTGGGCGTCGACATCAACGCCACCCACCACCGGGCCGTGCGCGCCGGCGCGGTGACCGGTCGCGCCGAGCCGCTGCACGTGGGCCGCACCACCGCCAGCTACGAGGTGGTCGTCACCGACGACGCCGGGCGCCGGGTCTGCACGTCGCGCATCACGTGCCAGCTGAGGGACGCGCCGCCCCGCTGACGCCCAGCTGGCGCCGGCGGCGGGCCACCAGCTGCTCCAGCGCCGCCCGCCGCCGGCCCGCGGCGGGCGCCGCGCCGCTGGCGGCCAGCCGGGCGCGCAGCACCCCGAGCGGGACGGCGCGGACGACGACGGGCCGCGCGAACCCCAGGCGCGCGAGGAACCGCTGCGCCTCGCGCTGGCCGGGACGGGCGGCGGCGCTGACCTCCTCGACCCCGGCGGCCTCGGCGGCGGCGGCGACGGCGACCAGCAGCTGGTGGCCCACGCCGCGGCGGCGCCAGGCGGGGTCGACCCAGAGCTGCTCGACGTGCAGCAGGGGCGCGGGGACCGGGACGAGCACCTCGCTGCGGCGCAGCACCGCGAGACCGACGGCGCGCTCACCCCCCGGGGCGCCGCCCGCGACGGCGACGTGCACCTCGACGTCGGGCCGCACGAGCAGCGCCGCCGCGCGCTCGCCGGCGGCGGCCGCAGCCAGCGGCAGGCGCTGCTGGGGGACGTCGAGACCGGCGGGACCGGCGGCGGCGGCGTCCACGCCGGTGACCAGCGCCGCCAGGAGCGGGGCGTCCGCCGTCCCGGCCCGCCGCACCGCGAAGGACCTCCCCTGCACCGCTTCCTCCTCGCGCACGCCTGCGACCCCGTCGTCGTCCGGAGACTAGCCGGGACGGCTGGGAGGTGGCCCTGCAGGTCACAGACCGGTCACGAAGGGAGATCCACAGGCCGCGGTCCCGCCCGGGGCGCCCCCCGGTGCGCAGCGGCGAGGTTATGCTCCGGCGCCGGTCAGCGGTCAGCGACGTCGCTGCACCCCTGGCCGCGAGCCCGACGAACCGAGATCCACACCTGGAGGTCCTGCCGTGCGGAGAGCAGCCACGGCGCTGGTGGCGCTGGTGCTGGCGGTCATGGCGGTGGTGGTCGGATCGTCGGCCGCCACCGCTGCGACGCCGGCACCCGCGCCGAGCGCGTCCGAGGGCACGACGGCGCAGGCGGGCGGCGCGGCCGCCGGCGGCCTCGTCATCAACGCCCGCGTCCGGACCCAGGAGGGCGACGACGTCCCGGGTGCCACCGTGGACCTGCTCCAGGGCGGCGCGGAGGTGAGCACCGCCGAGACCGACGCCCAGGGCACCGCCCAGCTGCAGGTGCCCTCACCGGGCGACTACGTGGTGCGCCTCGACGTCGACTCCCTGCCCGCGGTGGCCGAGGGCCTGGAGCCCCGCGAGGCGGAGATCTCCACCAGCGTCCAGGAGGGGCTCGGCCGCACCGTGGCCTTCCGCCTCTCCGAGCCCGGCACCGACACCGGCGCGGCCGCGTCCACCGGCGACCAGGTGCTGCAGCGCGTGGCCACCGGCCTCCGCTTCGGCCTCGTCATCGCCCTCGGCGCCATCGGCCTCTCGCTGATCTTCGGCACCACGGGCCTGACCAACTTCGCGCACTCCGAGCTCATCACCTTCGGGGCGCTGTCGACGTACTTCTTCACCGCCATCGCCGGGCTGCCGTTCCTGCTCGCCGCGGCCTTCGGGCTCGTCGCCAGCGCCGCCTTCGGGTACCTCAACGACCGCGGCCTGTGGCAGCCGCTGCGACGGCGCGGCACCGGCCTGATCGCCATGATGATCGTCTCGATCGGCCTGTCGCTGTTCCTGCGCTACCTGTTCCTCTACGTCTTCGGCGGCGGCGTCCGCACCTTCCCGGGCTACGCCGGCCAGGCGGGCGTGCAGGTGCTCCCCGGCGTCCTCCTGCGCCCGCTGGACCTGTGGACGATGGGCCTGTCCGCCGTCGTCCTGGTCGTGGTGGCGTTCGCCCTGGTGAAGACCAAGCTCGGCAAGGCGACGCGCGCCGTCTCGGACAACCCCGCGCTCGCCTCCGCCTCGGGCATCGACGTGGACCGCGTCATCCGCACCGTGTGGATCGTCGGGTCCGCCCTGGCGGGCCTGTCCGGCATCGTGCTCGGCCTGCAGCAGGGCATCAGCTTCCAGATGGGCTTCCAGATCCTGCTGCTCGTCTTCGCGGCCGTGACCCTCGGCGGCCTCGGCACGGCGTTCGGCGCGGTGCTCGGCTCGATCATCGTGGGGCTCTTCGTGGAGCTCTCCACGCTCGTCATCCCGACGGAGCTCCAGAACCTGGGGGCGCTCGTCATCCTGATCCTCATCCTGCTCGTGCGGCCCCAGGGCATCCTCGGCCGCGCCCAGCGGATCGGCTGAGAGGGCCGCCACCGTGGACATCGGATCCATCCTCAGCAACGCCCTCGCCGCGGCGATCGGGCTCGACACGATCATCTACGCGCTCGCCGCGCTCGGCCTGAACATCCAGTTCGGGTACGCCGGCCTGCTCAACTTCGGCCAGGCCGCCTTCGTGGCGATCGGCTCCTACGGCATCGCCTCGATGGTCACGATCGCGGGGCTGCCGTTCGGCGTCGGCATCGTGGTCGGCCTGCTCGCCTCGGTGCTCTTCGCCCTGCTGCTGGGCATCCCCACCCTGCGGCTGAGAGCCGACTACCTCGCCATCGCGACCATCGCGGCCTCGGAGGTGGTGCGCCTGCTGGCGCGCTCGAACAGCCTGGGCGCGTACACCGGCGGCTCCAACGGCCTCACCGGCTTCGCCGAGGGCTTCTACGACCTGAACCCCTTCCCGGCGGGCACCTACGGCTTCGGGCCGTTCCAGAACAACGAGCGGACCACCTGGATCTTCCTCGTCGGCTGGGTGCTCGTCGCCCTCGTGGCGCTGGCGACCTGGGCGATCATGCGCAGCCCCTGGGGGCGCGTGCTCAAGGGCATCCGCGAGGACGAGGACGCCGTGCGCGCCCTGGGCAAGAACGTCTACGCCTACAAGATGCAGGCGCTCGTGCTCGGCGGCCTGGTCGGCACCCTGTCCGGCTTCGTGTTCTCCCTGGGACGCGCCGCGGTGCAGCCCGACAACTACGCGACGGCCTTCACCTTCTTCACCTACACCGTGCTGCTGCTCGGCGGGGCCGCCCGCGTGCTCGGCCCGGTGGTCGGGGCGGCGATCTTCTGGGTGGTGCTGTCCCTGACCGACGGCCTGCTGCGCGGCGCCATCGCCGCCGGCTGGGTCCCCGACGGGCTGATGACGACCACGCAGGTCGGCCAGGTCCGCTTCATGCTGGTGGGGCTCGCCCTCATGCTGCTCATGATCTACAGGCCGCAAGGCATCTTCGGCGACCGGAGGGAGCTGGCTCTCGATGGCCGGTGACACGCACGCCCCTGCTGCGGCAGAGGGCACCCGCAAGCAGGCCGCGACCCGCGCCCTGGCCGACGTCCCCCGGGTCCCCGGGGCCAAGAAGCCCGACCCGGTGATCGTCGCCGACGGCGTGGTGAGGCGCTTCGGCGGCCTGACCGCCGTCTCGGTCGAGCACGTGGAGATCCAGCGCGGCGCCATCACGGCCCTCATCGGACCCAACGGCGCCGGCAAGACGACGTTCTTCAACCTGCTGACCGGGTTCGACAGGCCCGACGAGGGCCAGTGGTCCTTCGACGGCACCGACCTCGCCCGCGTCCCGGCCCACAAGGTGGCCCGCCGCGGCATGGTCCGCACGTTCCAGCTGACCAAGGCGCTCTCGCGCCTGACGGTGCTGCAGAACATGCTGCTGGGCGCCTCCGGGCAGAAGGGCGAGAGCCTCCTGCGGGCGGCGTTCGCCGGCATCTGGCGCAGCCAGGAGAAGGCGAACACCGAGCGGGCCCTGGAGCTGCTCGGCCGCTTCAAGCTCGACACCAAGGCGAGCGACTTCGCGGGCAGCCTGTCCGGCGGCCAGCGCAAGCTCCTCGAGATGGCCCGGGCGCTCATGAGCGACCCCCAGGTGGTCATGCTCGACGAGCCGATGGCCGGGGTGAACCCCGCACTGACCCAGTCGCTGCTCGGTCACGTCAAGGACCTGCGCGAGCAGGGCATGACGGTGCTCTTCGTCGAGCACGACATGGACATGGTCCGCGACATCTCCGACTGGGTCGTCGTCATGGCGCAGGGGAAGGTCGTCGCGGAGGGCCCGCCCGACTCGGTCATGGCCGACCCGGCCGTCATCGAGGCCTACCTCGGCGGGCACCACGACGTGTCGCTGTCCGACGACAGCGCGGCCGCGGAGCTCGAGAAGACCGTCGAGGCCGAGGTCGAGGCGGAGATCGCCGCCGACGAGCACGAGAAGGGCAGGCACCAGTCATGAGCGGTGCGCGGGCCGACAGCGCCACCACCATCCAGGACCGCTCCGCGCACGTCAGCGCCGCGGACGGCGCGGTGCTGCGGGCCGACGAGCTGGTCGCCGGGTACTTCCCCGGGGTCAACATCCTCAACGGCACCGACCTGTACTGCCACGAGGGCGAGCTGGTCGGCATCATCGGCCCCAACGGGGCCGGCAAGTCGACCTTCCTGAAGGCCCTCTTCGGCCTGGTGAAGATCCGCTCCGGCAGCGTCGTGCTGAAGGGCGAGGAGATCACCGGCCTCCGGGCCGACCGGCTCGTGCGCCAGGGCGTCGGCTTCGTGCCGCAGAACAACAACGTGTTCCCCTCGCTCACCATCGAGGAGAACCTCGAGATGGGCTGCTTCCAGGACTCCAAGCGCTTCAAGGAGCGCTTCGACGTCGTCACCGACCTCTTCCCCGCCCTCGGCACCCGCCGCGCCCAGCGCGCCGGGTCGCTGTCCGGCGGTGAGCGCCAGATGGTCGCCATGGGGCGCGCCCTGATGATGGACCCGTCCGTGCTGCTGCTCGACGAGCCCTCCGCCGGCCTGTCCCCCGCCATGCAGGACGAGGTCTTCCTGCGCACCCGCCAGATCAACAAGACCGGCACCTCCGTGGTGATGGTCGAGCAGAACGCCGCGCGCTGCCTGCAGATCTGCGACCGCGCGTACGTGCTCGACCAGGGGCGCAACGCCTACACGGGCACCGGGAAGGACCTGGCGACCGACCCCAAGGTCATCGAGCTCTACCTGGGCACGCTCGCCAAGAACTGAGTCCTGCGGCTCGCCGCACGCACCTCACAGGGGGCGCCACCCGCACCGGGTGGCGCCCCCTGCTGCGTGCGTGCGGCGGCGTCGCCCCGGGGACCCTCCTGCTCCGGCCGCTCCTGCAGCCGTGCGCCCAGTGCGCCGAGCAGCGCCCTGATGACGCGGTCGGGCGCCTGCGCGCGAGGTGGAGCTCCCCCCGTGGCGCATCCGGGCACCCGGGTCCTTCGCGAGGGGGGCGGCCGGGCCGCAGGACGCCAGAGGGCGCCGCCCCCGGGTGGGAGCGGCGCCCTCGGCGGTCGCGGAGTCAGGCGCTCAGGAGAGCGAGCCCTCCTGGTAGGCGACGTTGGTGTACTTGTTGTCGGCGCCGTACTGGTAGATGCCGATGGTGGCCTGCGTCGGGTCACCGTTGGCGTCGAACTCGATCGGGCCGGAGAACCCGTCGTAGTCGATGTCTGTGCCGGCGTTCAGCAGGTCGAGGCACTGCTGGTACGAGGTGCACTTCTCCCCGCCCTCGGACACGGCCTGCATCTGCGAGGCGATCCCGGTGCCGCTGTCGTTCTTCGCGGCGTTCGCGGCCAGGGCCACGAGCACGGTGGCGTCGTAGGACTCCGGCGCGTAGCTGAAGTCGGTGAGGCTGCCGTCGACCTGGAGCAGGCGAGCGCGGAAGTCGTCCGAGGTGGCCGCGCCGGGCAGGGTGCCCTTGACGCCCTCGAGCGTGCCGGCCGGGAAGTCGGCGGAGTAGTCGGCCAGGTTGCCGTCCACGAAGTAGATCGGCGTCGTCGACGGGCCGATGTTCTGCGTGATGAGCGCCTGGATGATCTGCACCGTCTGCTCGAAGCCGATGACGACGATCGCGTCGGGCGAGGCGCCCGCCACGTCGGAGGCCACGGAGTCGAACGTCGCCGCGTCGGGGTTGAAGACCGAGTTGTTGACGATCTGGCCGCCGCCGGCCTCGACCGCCTGCTGGATGTTGGTCTGCAGGCCCGAGCCGTACGGGTCGTCCAGCGTGATGGTGGCGACGTCCAGGTGGCCGTCGTTGATGAGCAGGTCGCCCATGACGCGACCCTGGAGCACGTCGGAGGGGGCCGTGCGCCAGTAGAGGCCGCGGTCGGCGTAGGTGGAGAAGTCGGGCGAGGTGTTCGCGGGGCTGATCTGCAGCGCGCCAGCAGCGGTGATCGCGTCGATGACCGTGAAGGAGACGCCGGACGAGGCAGCACCGATGATCGCGTCGGTGTTGGCGGCCAGCAGGCGGTCGACCGACTGCGAGGCGATGTTGGTGGTGGTGTCGCCGGAGTCGGTCTGGTTGTAGACGACGTCCTTGCCGTTGTAGCCACCGGCGGCGTTGATGTCGTTCAGCGCGAGCTGCACGCCGGCGAACTCCGGCGGACCGAGGAAGGCGAGGGAACCGGTCTGCGGGAGCAGCGAGCCGATCGTCAGGGTGCCGTCACCCTCGACGACGGGGGCCTGCGAGTTCTCGGCCGCGGCGGAGGTCTCGGACGTGGCGCTGCTGGCGGTCGCACCCGGGTCGGCGTCACCCCCACCGCAGGCGGTGAGGGTCAGCGAGGCAGCACCGAGCAGAGCGACAGCGGTCGCTCCGCGCAGGGATCGGATCATGGACGTCCTCTCGGGGGGCGGCGTCCAGGAGCGGCGCCGCTGTTGGTCTCAGGACCGTAAGGGCCCCCGAGCCTCCCGAGGAGGTCACGACCTCGGTTGTTGCGAACCCGTGACCTGCGCGTCTGCACCCGCGGCGGTGCGGGTGCAGACGATCTCGCGAGCGGTGACGCAGCGTCAGCTGGTGACCTGGCTGAGGACGGCGTCGGCCACCTCGCGCATGGTGAGGCGGCGGTCCATCGAGGTCTTCTGGATCCAGCGGAACGCCTCGGGCTCGGACAGGCCCATCCGGGTCTGCAGCAGGCCCTTGGCGCGCTCGACGCGCTTGCGGGTCTCGAAGCGCTCGGAGAGGTCGGCGACCTCCTCCTCCAGGTCGGCGATCTCCTGGAAGCGGGAGACGGCGATCTCGACCGCGGGCAGCAGGTCGGCGGAGGTGAACGGCTTCACCACGTACGCCATGGCGCCGGCGTCACGGGCCCTGTCGACCAGCTCGCGCTGCGAGAACGCCGTGAGCAGGACGACGGGTGCGAGGCGGGCCTTGCCGATCCGCTCCGCGGCGCTGATGCCGTCGAGGACGGGCATCTTCACGTCCATCACGACGAGGTCGGGCTGGAGCTCCTCGACGAGGCGCACCGCGCTCTCGCCGTCTCCGGCCTCACCGACCACGTCGTAGCCGGCCTCGCGGAGGATCTCGACGACGTCGAGGCGGATGATCGCCTCGTCCTCCGCGACGACGACGCGCCGGCGCGGCCCTGCGCCCGGCTCCGCCTGGGTACCCTGCTCAGTCACGAC
>JAKONK010000010.1 GCA_022701985.1 Actinomycetales bacterium | reverse complement strand
GCAGGGTGAGGGCGGGGGTGCCGTCGGCGGAGAGCTGCGCGGCGACGTCGGCGGAGACGCGGGAGTTGGCCGTCGCCGTGGTCGCCAGCACCGGCGTGCCCGGCGGCAGGCCCGCGAGCACCGAGGCGAGGCGGCGGTAGTCGGGGCGGAAGTCGTGGCCCCAGTCGGAGATGCAGTGCGCCTCGTCGACCACGAGCAGGCCCAGGCGCGGCGCCAGCCGGGGGAGCACCCGCTGCCGGAAGCCGGGGGAGTTGAGGCGCTCGGGGCTGACCAGCAGCACGTCGACCTGGTCGTCGGCGATCTGCTCCTCGATGCTCGACCAGTCGTCGACGTTGGCGGAGTTCAGCGTCACCGCCCGCAGGCCCGAGCGGGTGGCCGCGGCGACCTGGTCGCGCATGAGGGCCAGCAGCGGCGAGATGACGAGCGTGGGCCCCGCCCCGCCGACCTCCGCGTGGTGGCGGCGCAGCGCCGTGGCCACCCAGTACACGGCCGACTTGCCCCACCCCGTCCGCTGCACGACGACGACGCGCCGCCGCTCCTGCACGAGCGCGCTGATGGCGGCCCACTGGTCGTCGCGCAGGCGCGCGCTCTCACCGGCCAGGGCTCGCAGGTGCTGCTCGGCGGCCTCGCGCAGGTCGGTCACAGCAGGAGTCGCAACGTCCGTCACAGGAGCCCACTCTGCACGCCACCTCGGACACGCCGCTCCCACAGGCCCCGGCGGCCGTGATCGCCGTGGGGCGCGGTCGCCGGGGTGAGGTCCCGGCGCGTCAGGCCAGGCCGAGCACGTCCAGGGCCCAGGCGTCCTCGAAGGCCCGCTCGCGCCACGCCTCGTAGCGCCCCGAGCGGCCGCCGTGCCCGCCGTCGACCTCCGTCTTCAGCAGCACCTGCGGGGCGCCGTCACCGGAGAGCAGGCGCATCCGCGAGACCCACTTGAACGGCTCGACGTACAGCACGCGGGTGTCGTGCAGGCTCGTGGTGACCAGCACCCGCGGCCACGTCCGCCACGCCTCCGCCCCGGCGCCCGGGAGGTTCTCGACGGGGGAGTAGCTCTTGATCAGCGCGTACGCCGCGGCGTCGCGGATGGGGTCGCCCCACTCCTCCTGCTCGGGCACGGTGAGCGGCAGCGACTCGTCGAGCATGGTGGTCAGGGGGTCGACGAACGGCACCGCGGCGCTCACCCCGGCGAACAGGTGCGGCGCGAGGTTCAGCGCGGCGCCCACCAGCAGCCCGCCGGCCGAGCCGCCGGAGGCCACCAGGCGCGCGGGGTCGACGTACCCCGCGGCGCCCAGGTGCTCGGCGGCGGCGACGAAGTCGGTGAAGGTGTTCGGCTTCTGCGCGAGCTTGCCGTCGTCGTACCAGCGGCGGCCCATCTCCCCGCCGCCGCGGACGTGGGCGACGGCGAAGGCGACGCCGCGGTCGAGCATCGACAGCCGCGGGGCGGAGAACCACGGGTCGAGGCTCACCTCGTAGCTGCCGTACCCGTAGAGGTACCCCGGCGCCGGCTCTCCGGCGGCCGCCACCGACGCGCGGCGCACCACCGAGACCGGTACCTGCACCCCGTCGGGCGCGGTGGCCCAGGTGCGCTCCTCGACGTAGTCGGCGGCGTCGTACCCGCCGAGCACGGGGGTCTGGCGGCGCAGCAGCACCTCGCCGTCGGACGGGCCGCCCGACAGGTCGAGGTCGACCACGCGGACGGGGGTGGTCCACGAGGTCTGCTGCAGCCGCAGCAGCGGGGTCTCGAACGACGGGTTCGACGCCACCGCGCTGGAGGCCAGCGCCGTCGGCGAGGCCACCTCGACCGGGGCGCCGAGCGTCCCGTCGGGCTGCACCCGCAGGACGGCGACGCGTGGGGTCGCCTCGCGCCGCCACGACAGGGCCACGTGGCCGGCGAAGGCGTCGACGTCCTCCAGTCGCCGGCCCTCCTCGTGGGCGACGAGCACCCGCCACCGCTCGTGCGCCCCCTCGCCGACGTCGGCGACGTCGAGCTGGGCGAGCTCGAAGTCGGGAGCGCCGTCGTCGTGGAGCACCAGCAGAGCGTCGTGCGCCTCCCCGGGAGCGCCGAGCACCGCGTGCTCCACCTGGTACTCCACGCCCTCGCGGCGGCCCGCCACCGAGACGAGCTCCTCGCCCGGGGGCGAGCCGGCGCCGCCGGCGTCGAGCAGCCACACCTCCGAGGTGGTCTTGGACCCGCTCGAGAGCACCAGGTACCGCCCGGAGCGGGTGCGCCCGACGCCGAGCCAGTACCGCTCGTCGTCCTCGCGCAGGACGACGGCGTCGCCCTCGCCGTCGGGCGCGCTCTCGCCGACGACGTGGCGGCGCACCTCGTGGGGGCGCCACGCCTCGTCGACGGCCGAGTAGAGCAGCGTGCGCGAGTCCGAGCTCCAGGTGGCCCCGTGGCCGAGCCCCGGGACGGCGACGTCGAGGTCGGCACCGGTCACCAGGTCGCGCACCCGCAGGGTGAACCGCTCGTCACCGGTGGTGTCGGTCGACCAGGCCAGCAGCTGCCCGTCGGGGCTCACCGAGGCGGCCCCGAGCGCGAAGAACGCCTCCCCGCCCAGGCGCTGGGCCTCGGCGTTGCCGTCGAGCACGACCTGCTCGCCCGGCAGGGGGGACCCGTCCTCGGGCAGCACCGGCGGGTCCCAGCTCGCGGCCCCGACGGCGGCACCGACGGCGACGCGGCACAGCAGCCCGTACTGCAGCCCCTCGACGGTGCGGCGGTAGTACCACCACGCGCCGTCGCGGGCGGGCACCGACAGGTCGCTCTCCTGCGTGCGCCCCTTCACCTCCTCGAAGAGCCGCTCGCGCAGCGCCTCCAGGTGGGCGGTGCTCGAGGCGGCCCAGGCGTTCTCGGCGTCGACGAGGGCGCGCACGCGCGGGTCGTCGGTGGCGCGGAGCCACTCGTGCTCGTCGACGACGACGTCGCCGTGGTGGGTGCGCTCGACGCGCTCTCTGTCAGCGGTGGGAGGGGCGCTCACCCCTCGACCCTACGGAGTCCAGCCGACGGCGAGGACGGTCGTGTCGTCGGCGCGCGCCGACACCGAGCGGAGCAGCCGCTCGCAGAGGGCGTCGAGGGACGGGACGGGGCCGCTGGCGGTCTCGAGCACCCGCTCCAGGCGCTCCTCCCAGCTGCTGCGCCGCTCCTCGACGAGGCCGTCGGAGTAGAGCAGCAGCGCCCCACCGGCCTCCAGCTGGACGGTGCCGGCCTCGTACTCGGCCTCGTCGAGGAGCCCGAGCGCGGGTCCGGGGCTCACGACGTCGACCAGCACCGCGGTGCCGTCGGCCCCGCGGACCACCAGCGGCGGGTGCCCGGCCCCGGCGACCTGCGCCCGTCCGGTGGCCGGGTCGACCACGACGACGACGGCGGTGGCGAGCTCACCGGCCATCAGGGCGGTGACGAGCTCGTTGAGCCGGTCGAGGGCCTGCGCGGGGTCGCGGGTGGCGAGCACGTGAGCCCGCAGCGCGTTGCGCATCTGGGCGCTGATCGCCGAGACCGCCAGCCCGTGCCCGGCGACGTCGCCGAGGACGACGGCGGTGCGGCCGTCGGGCAGGGGGACGATGTCGTACCAGTCGCCGCCGACGACGTCGTCGCTGTGGGGCACGTAGCGCACGGCCAGGTCGAGGCCGGGGACGTCGGGCAGCTTCTCCAGCAGCAGCGTCTGCTGCAGCGCGGTGGCGAGCCGGTTGGTGCGCTCCACCTCGCGCAGCATCGAGTCGGACAGGTGCTGGGCGAGCCCGAGGGCGGCCTCCACCTCGTGCGGCGCCCACGGGACGGCGGTGCGGCGCACCGTCTCGCTCCAGGCGGCGAAGGAGCGCCGCGGCGACAGGCGCAGGTGGCCGCCGCCGTCCTCGACCACCTTGGACGAGCGCGGGTCACCGCCCCAGGTGACCTCGCGCAGCACCTCGGGGCGGAACCAGGCGACCAGGTCACCGGGCTGGCCGCCGACCACCGGGGCGGCGAGCACGCCGCTGGCGGCGGCCCACGCGTCGTCGGCGCCGCCCGGACCGGCCAGCCAGGGGGCGTCGGCGGCAGCGGCCGACGTGACCAGCGGGTGGAGCTCGCCGCCGCCCTCGAGCTCGGCGGCGAAGCGGTCGGACAGCGCCGTGACCACCGCCTCCGGCGGGGTGGCGCCCAGCAGGCGCAGCTCGCCGTGCAGGCGCACCGCGACCCCGCCGCAGGGCACGAGGTCGGCGACGGTCACGTCCTCGCGGGTGAGAGCCTCGACGGGCAGGGCCAGGTGCTCGGCCAGCAGCTCGGTGAGCCGGGCGCGCACCCGGGACGAGGCCACGACCTGCGCGTCGGCCTCGCGACCGACGACCGTCGGCAGCAGCAGCGACGCGGTGCGCCCGAGGAACTCCGCGGCGGTCCGCACCGGCACGCTCGGGCGGTGGGGCCCGGCGTAGTGGTGGCACGCGATGAGCCCCCACAGCCGGTCTCCGTGGAGCAGCGAGATGGACATGGAGGCGGCGACGCCCATGTTGCGCAGGTACTGCAGGTGCACGGGGGAGACGCTGCGCAGCTGCGCGAGCGAGAGGTCGAGCGGCTGGGCGCCGTCGGGGCCGGGGACCAGCGCGGGCTCCAGCGGCAGCGCCTCGTAGGTGGAGGTGGGGATGATGCGCAGCCACTGCCGCGCGTACAGCGCGCGGGCCTGGGCGGGGATGTCGGAGGCGGGGTAGCGCAGGCCGAGGAAGGGCTCGAGGTCGTCGCGGCGGTCCTCGGCGAGCACCTCCCCGTTCCACTCGGCGTCGAAGCGGTAGACCATGACCCGGTCGAAGCCGGTGAGGCGGCGCACCCCGGTGGCCAGGCCCTCGGCGAGCCCCGTCACCGAGCGCGCGTCCTGCAGGCGGCGCAGCACCGGCGGCAGCTGCAGGTGCCAGGGGCTCCCGGGCCCCTCGTCGCCCTCGGCGGCCTCCAGCTCGACGACGGCGGTGCCGGCGTCGACCCGGTGGGCGACGGCGTGGTGCAGGCG
>JAKONK010000283.1 GCA_022701985.1 Actinomycetales bacterium | reverse complement strand
AGGTCCTCGAAGCCGGCGGCGGAGCGGCCGCCGTTGCGCAGGTACCACTGGCGGGAGGTGACGATCTCGAGGGGCTTGTCGCCCTTCTCGAAGAAGTTGGCCTTGCGCTGGGTGGGCTTCGGGTCGGCCTTGAGCGCCCCGGACTCCCGCAGCGCGTCGACGACGGCGAGGCGCGCCGAGTGCGTGGTCTTGCCGGCGAGCGCCTCGTAGGCGGAGGCGCCGGCGCCGGACAGCCACGACGGGACCTCGCGGACCAGGCGGCCGTCGCGGGCGACCACCGGGCGGGTGGGCAGGTCGAGGTCGCGCCACCAGGTGACGTCGGTGAGGTCGCCGAAGGTGCAGCACATGGCGATGCCGGCGCCCTTGTCGGGCTCGGCGGCCGGGTGGGCGAGCACGGGAAGCTCGACGCCGAAGACGGGGGAGACCACCGTGGTGCCGAAGAGGCCCTGGAAGCGCTCGTCGTCCGGGTGGGCGATGAGGGCGACGCACGCGGGCAGCAGCTCGGGCCGCGTGGTCTCGATCACCACCTCGCCCTCGCCGTCAGCGCGGGTGAACGCCACCTCGTGGTAGGCCCCGGGGTAGTCGCGCGCCTCGAGCTCGGCCTGGGCGACGGCGGTCTGGAAGGTGACGTCCCACAGGCCGGGCGCCTGCGCCTGGTAGGCGGCGCCGCGGGCCAGGTCGCGCAGGAACATGCGCTGCGACGTGGTGCGCGAGCGCTCCCCGATGGTCGAGTAGGTCAGCGACCAGTCGACCGACAGGCCCAGGCGGCGCCACAGCGCCTCGAACTCCTTCTCGTCCTCCGCGGTGAGCCGCTCGCACAGCGCCACGAAGGTGCGGCGGGAGACGGGCACCTGGTCGGCGGCCTTGACCGAGCCCGCGTCGCCGCTGTGGGGCGGGGTGAAGTCCGGCCCCTCGTAGGGCAGCGAGGTGTCGCAGCGGACGCCGTAGTAGTTCTGCACGCGGCGCTCGGTGGGCAGGCCGTTGTCGTCCCAGCCCATCGGGTAGAAGACCGTGCGCCCGCGCATGCGCTGGTAGCGCGCCACGACGTCGGTGTGCGTGTAGCTGAAGACGTGCCCGACGTGCAGGGACCCGGACACCGTCGGCGGCGGGGTGTCGACGGCGTAGACGCCCGCGGGGGCGCCCAGCGCACCGGCGCGGTCGAAGGCGTACGTGCCGCGCTCGGTCCACGCGGCGTCCCACGCCTGCTCCAGCCCCTCCAGGGCCGGGCGGTCGGGGACGCCCGCCGCCGAGGTGGGGCCGGGGGCGGAACCGGTGGTGGGGCGGTCGGTCTCAGGCACGGCCGACATCCTCCCAGACCAGCACCGCGGGACCGGCGGGTGCGTCAGGGGCGCACGAGCGAGGTGACCCTCCCGGTGGCGAGGTCCTTGAGGTAGGCGTCGCGGACGCTGTTGGTGTCGGCGGGGTCGAGGGCCTGGACGGTGAGGACGACGACGAGGGGACCGCCCAGGTCGACCGGCCTCCCGCGGTAGGCGGCTCCCACGACCGCGGGGGTCGGTGCGCCCGCGGCGTCCGCGGTCACCAGGGACAGCCCACCGCTGGCCAGGTCGCGCCGGTAGGCGTCCGGCTTGGCGTTGCGGTCGGCTGCGACCAGTGCGGCCGCCGTCGTGAACGCGGCCGTCGCGCCGTCGCGGCTGAGCGACACCTGCTCCTCCTCGACGCCGGAGGACGGCGAGCCGATGGCGGTCACCGCTCCGGTGACGAGGTCCTTGAGGTAGGCGGTGGAGGCCGAGCCGGTGCTCCGCGGTCGCGCCGAGGTCAGCTGGGCGGCGCTCAGGAAGGCCACGAACCGGCCGTCGGCGCTCACCGAGACCTGCCCGGTGTCGCGCCCGGCGCCGACCTCGCTCTGCTGGCCGGCCACCGGTGGGGTGCTCGACGCCAGCAGCAGCTCGCCGGTGCTGCTCGCCGCACCGGCCGTGGTGGCGCCGAGGTCCTTGCGCAGCACCGCGTACCCGGAGGAGCTGCTGGTCGCGGTGAAGACCGCGTAGCGGCCGTCCGGCGTGATGGCGAGGGCGGGGCCCGTCGGTGTGCGGGAGAGGGTGCTGCCGCCGGTGTCGGCCGAGACCAGCGCGACCGGGCCGCGGCTCGGGTCGGAGCCGGTGAGGTCCTTGGCGAAGACCCCGGTCCCCGAGGTGCTGCCGGAGGCCAGGAGGTCGGTGCGGGCGGAGTAGAAGAGCACGCGGGTCCCGTCGTCCGAGACCGCGAGGCCGGGGACCTTGCCCTGGACCGTCGAGGTCTCCTGCACCAGCGTGCCGGCGGCGCTCGCCGAGACCTGGCCCGCCGACCGGCCCGACGCCGCGCCCGGCACCGACACCAGCGCGTAGCTGGGCGGCGCGGTGCTCATGTCGGCGCGGTAGACGTCCAGCCGCCCGTTCTCGTCGGAGGCCACCAGGGCGTCGACCGTCGCCAGCACCACGTAGCGACCGCTGCTGCTCACCGCGACCTCGGAGGTCTGGGTGGAGTCCGTGACGTACGGCGCCCGCGTCCTGAGGGGGGCGATGCGCCGCGCGGGTGTCTGGCCCGTCGTGTCGACCCGGTAGAGCTCCTCGAGGTCGTTGGTGTCCGCGGTCGGGGCCCCCTCCAGCCGCGCGGCGGTGGACAGCACCACCCAGCGGCCGTCGGGGCTGACCGCGAGCGCTCCGCTCGTCCCGGCGCCCTGGGCGCTGAAGGTGGCGACCGGCGCGGCGGGCGTGGTGGTCACCGCCGCCGACGCCGGGGAGGCGTTGCCGCTGGTGTCGACGACCACCACGGTGAAGGTGACGGGCGTGCCGTTGCTGAGCCCGCTGACGACGGCGCTGGTGGCCGGGGCGGCCGCGGTCGCGGCGGTCGAGCCGTCGGCGCGGAGCACCCGGTAGGTCGCGAGGTCGGTCTCGGCTGGGACCGCCCAGCGCACGGTGGCGCTGCCGCTGCCCGGGGTCGCGGAGACGCCCGTCGGAGCAGAGGGAGCCACACCGTCCCGGGGCGTCGCCGTGGCCGTCCCGGAGGCGGGGGACCGGTTGGCCGCGGTGTCCACGGCGACCACGGCGTACGCGTAGGCGCGCCCGTTGGTGGGCGTGGCGTCGGTGTACGACGTCGCGCTGGCCGGGACGGTGGCGATCTCGACGCCGTCGCGCAGCACGCGGTAGGTGGCGACGTCGCTGGCCGGGCTCGCGGTCCAGCTCAGCTGCACCTGCCGGTCTCCCGGGGTGGTGGCCAGACCGCCGGGGGCGCCGGGGGCCGTGGTGTCCGCGGGGGTGGCGCTCGTGGTGGAGGTCGACGACTCGTTGCCGTGGGTGTCGACCGCGGTCACGGCGTAGGTGCGGGCGGTCCCGTTGGCCAGGCCGGAGTCGCGGTAGGAGGTCGAGGTGGTGCCCGGGGGCGCCACGACGGTGATCGTGGTGACGAGCTGGCCGCCGCGGTACACGCGGTAGGCGGCGAGGTCGGGCTCGGTGTTCGCGGCCCAGTTCACCTCCACGACCCCGTCACCGGGGGTGGAGGTGACGCCGGCGGGCGGAGCGGGGGCGGTGAGGTCGGTGGGGGTCGCCGTCACCTCGGGGGAGGACGCGGCAGAGCCGTTGCCGGTGGCGTCGTAGGCGGCCAGGGCGTAGGCGTAGCCGGTGTCGTTGGTCAGACCGGTGTCCGTGTACGTGGCCGTGGGCGCGGTGACGGTGGCGATGACGACCCCGCCGCGCAGCACGCGGTAGGAGGCCAGGTCGGACTCGGTGTTCGCGGTCCAGCTGAGCTCCACCTGCGAGTCGCCGCGGGTCGCCGTCAGGCCCGCGGGGACGGCCGGTGGGGTCAGGTCGCGCGGGGTGGCGCCGACCAGCGGGCTCGTCGACGCCGAGGCGTTCCCGTGCGTGTCCACGGCCACCAGGGCGTAGCCGTAGGCGGTGCCGTTGGTGACGGCGCGGTCGGTGTACGTCGTCGTGGGCGCGGTGACGGTGGCGATCTCGACGCCGTCGCGCAGCACGCGGTAGGAGGCCAGGTCGTTCTCGCTGCTCGGCGCCCACGACAGGCTGACGGCGGTGTCACCCGCCACCGCGGAGGGGTGGGCGGGGACGGCGGGTGCGGTGAGGTCGGTGGGTGTCGCGGAGACCGCGGGGGAGGACGCCGCGGACGCGTTGCCGGCCCGGTCGCGAGCGCGCAGGGCGTACGAGTACGTGTGGTCGTTCACCAGGCCCGTGTCGGTGTACGACGTGTCTCCTGCGCCCAGCACCGCGCCGGTGTCCGCGCCGTCGCGCAGCAGGTCGTAGCCGGCCAGGTCGGTCTCTGCGTTCGCGGTCCAGGTGAGCGAGACCCGCCCGTCCCCTCGCACGGCGGCCAGGCCGGTGGGGGCGGCGGGGGCGGTGGTGTCGGCCGGGGTCGCCCGGACCGCGGGCGAGGACGCCGCCGAGCCGTTGCCGGTGGTGTCGTACGCGGCCAGGGAGTAGCTGTACTCGGTGCCGTTCACGAGCCCGGTGTCGGTGTAGGTCCGCGTCGGTGCGGTGACCGTGGCGATGACGACGCCGTCGCGCAGCACGTGGTAGGAGGCCAGGTCGCTCTCGGAGTTCGCGGTCCAGGTGAGCTCCACCTGGCCGTCGCCGCGGGTGGCCGTGAGGCCGCTGGGGACGGCGGGCGCGGTCAGGTCGCGCGGTGTGGCGCTCACCAGCGGCGTGGTCGCCGCGGAGGCGTTGTCGTGGGTGTCGACGGCCTTCAGGGCGTAGCCGTAGGTGGTGCCGTTGGTGACGGCGCGGTCGGTGTAGGTGGTCGTGGGCTTGGTGATGCTCACGAGGACGACGCCGTCCCGGAGCAGCTGGTAGGACGCGAGGTCGCTTTCGCTGCTCGCGGTCCACGACAGGCTGACGACGCCGTCGCCGGCGACCGCCGAGGGGCGGGCGGGGACGGTGGGCGGGGTGAGGTCGGTGGGGGTGGCGCTGGCACCCGCCGACGAGGCCGAGCTGTTGCCGGCGCGGTCGCGCGCCCGGAGCGTGTAGGTGTACTCCACGTCGTTGGTCAGGCCGGTGTCGGTGAAGGACGTGGCCCCGGCGCCGAGCACCGCGCCGCTGACGCGCGCGGCGGTGCCGGCGGGGGAGGAGGCCGGCCGGCGGAACAGGTCGTAGCCGGCGAGGTCGCCCTCGGTGTTCGCGGTCCACGTCAGGGAGACCTGGCTGTCGCCCCGGACCGCGGCCAGCCCGGTCGGGACGGCGGGGGCCGTGAGGTCCGTCGGCGTGGCGCTCACCGCCGGGGACGACGCGGCGGAGGCGTTCCCGTGGGTGTCGACGGCTGTGAGGGAGTACCGGTACTCGGAGTCGTTGGTGAGCCCGGTGTCGGCGTAGCTGGTCGCCGGAGCGTTCACGGTCGTCACCACGCTGCCGTCGCGGACCACCTGGTAGGCGGCGAGGTCGCCCTCCGTGCTGGCGGTCCACCGGAGGTCGACCCGCCCGTCGCCCCGGATCGCGGTCAGCCCCGTCGGGACGGCGGGCGCGAGGGTGTCGGTGGGCCGGGCGCTGGCGCTGGGGTCGTTGCGGGAGGTGCGCCCGTCGTCGTCCACCACGCCCACGGCGTAGCTGTAGGTCTGGTCGACCAGGCTGGTGGTGTCGGTCCAGCCCGTCGCGGTGACCGCGAGCCGCGCGACCTCCCGGCCGTTGCGGCTCACCACGGTCGTCGCGGCGTCGCTCGAGCCGGAGCGCGTCCAGGCCAGGACCACCCTGCCCGAGCCGTCCGTGGTTCCGGACGCGCCCAGCTGGCTGACCGGGGCCGGGTCCACGCTGTCGACGGGAGTGGACGTGACGGCCGTCGGGGTGGACTCCGCGCCGTTGGCGTCGACGGCGGTGACCCTGTAGGTCACCGCGGTGCCGTTCGGCAGGCCGCTGTCCGTGACGCTCGTGGTCGCGGCCGAGGATGTTGCCGGCTGGGAGATGCGCGTGCCGCCGCGGTAGACGGAGTACCTGGTGACCTGGTTGTTCGCCTCGGGGTTCTTGTTCCACGTCAGCACCACGGTGTTGTCTCCCGGAGCCGCGGAGAGGCCCGTGGGGGCGCTGGGGAGGGGCTTGGTCTGCTCCGCTGCGGACTCGGGGGAGTCGTGGTCCTCCGTGAAGATGATCCCGGAGCGCGTCCTGACCCTGACCGTGACGGAGTACGTCTGGCCGTTGGTGAGCCCGCTGACGCTCATGGAGGTGGTCGACGCGTCGTCCGTCCTCTGGCTGGTCACCAGGGTGCTCCCCTGGCGCACGAGGACGGTGTAGTACTGCGGGCTGTCTCCGCTGGCTGTCGCCGTCCAGGAGGCCGTGAGCGAGCGGTGCCCCGGGACCACGCGGAGCCCCGTCGGGGCCGTCGGGTTGCTCGCCGAGGCCAGCTGCACGTCCAGGGGACGCACGGGAGCGGGTGCCACACCGTCGGGGCCGGCGCCACCGCTGCCCAGGCCGAGGAGGAGCACCAGGACGGCCAGCCCCGCTGCCAACGGTGCTCGACCGGACCGGCCAGCACCCCGAGGGTGCTGGGGGTGGCGCTCGTCAGCAGGCACGGTGGGTCCCCTCCCGGTCGCCCGGCGGTCGCGGCTCCCGGTGCACCTTCGGCAGGTCCGCGGCCGGGCCGGAGCCGCGTCACCCGAGCGAGGTACCTCTGCGCCGTCCCCCGGGGAGCGGGTCCCGGCGCCGCGGTGGTGGGATCGGTGCATGAGCCAGGACCCCAGCTCCCGCACGCCCGCCACGCCCACCGCCGTCGTCACCGGAGCGAGCTCGGGGATCGGGGCCGCCACCGCGCGGCGCCTGCGCGCCGAGGGCTACGACGTGCTCGCCGTCGCCCGGCGCGCCGACCGCCTCGAGGCGCTCGCGGCCGAGACGGGGTGCGCCGTCCTCACCGCCGACCTCACCGTGCAGGACGACGTCGACGCGCTGCGCGCCGCCGTCCAGGAGCGCTTCGGCGGCGACCTCACCGCGCTCGTCAACAACGCCGGGGGCGCCTTCGGCACGGAGACCGTCGAGGCGGGCCGCCCCGAGGACTGGCAGCGGATGTTCGACGTCAACGTCCTCGCCACCCTGCGCGTCACCCAGGCGCTCCTCCCGGCGCTGCGGGCCGGCCGCGGCGGTGACGTCCTGGTGATGAGCTCGACCGCCGCGCGCATCGCCTACGAGGGCGGCGGCGGGTACACCGCGGCCAAGCACGCGGAGTCGGTCATGGCCGAGACGCTCCGGCTGGAGCTGGCCGGAGACCCGGTCCGGGTGCTGGAGGTCGCGCCGGGCATGGTGCGCACCGACGAGTTCGCCCTGAACCGCACCGGAGGTGACCGGTCCAGGGCGGAGGCCGTCTACGCCGGAGTGCGCGAGCCGCTGGTGGCCGAGGACGTCGCCGACTGCGTCGCGTGGATGCTCACCCGGCCGCGCCACGTGAACGTCGACCTGCTCGTGGTGCGGCCGCTGGCCCAGGCCGCCCAGCACAAGGTGGTCCGGGAGCAGCGGTGACGCAGCGGTGAGACGGCGTTGGGGGCGGGGCGGGGCGCCTCAGCGCTGGCGGGCCTCGAAGCGGTCCACCACGCGGCGCCCCGCGTCGTGGGTGAGCCGGCAGGCCTCGCCCGCCCCGCCGCTCACCACGGCGTCCGAGAGGACCTCGGTGGCCACCGTGGCGGGGGCCGGCCCGTCGAGGGCGGGTGCCAGCGCGTCCAGCCAGGCGTCGAGGTCGACGACGCCCTCGCCGGGCAGCTGCCGGTGGTGGCGGCCCTCCTCGCGCAGGTCGGCCATCGGCTCGGGCAGGGCGTCGCACAGCTGCACCGACACCACGAGCCCGGCCTCGGCGACGGCGGCCACCTCCTCCAGGGAGCCGCCCGAGCGGTGCCAGTGCCAGGCGTCCAGCACGAGGCCGGCGTTGGGGGCGCCCACGTCCTCGACCAGCGCCCGGGCCGCGCCCAGCGTCTGCAGCTCGGCGTAGGGCATGAACTCCAGGCCGATGCGCAGGCCGTGCCGCGCGGCCCGGGTGCACAGGCGCTCGAAGCCGCGGCGCACCACGTCGTCGGGGACCCTGTCGAAGAGGCCGACGTTGATCTGCTGGGCGCCGACCAGCCCCGCCAGGTGCAGGAGGATGTCCTCCTCGAGGCGGGTGCCGCGCACGTCGGCCTCCGTCCACCAGTCGCGGAGGAACTCCAGCTCGACCACCTCCAGGCCCGCCCGGGTGACGAACCCGCGCAGGTCGTCCTCGGCGATGCCGCTGCGCCGGGCGCTCAGGTAGTCGGCGGCGCCGAGCCCGATCCCGGCGTACCCGGCCGCCGCGGCCGAGCGCACCCGCTGCGCGAAGCCGGCCGTCTTCAGCGTCAGCGCCGACAGGTGCAGCGGGCGGGGCGGCTGGGGTGTGGTGTTCGCTGTCTGGATCACTGCTACTCCGAGCGGTCGACGGCGCGTGGCGGTTCTGCCTGGTGTCCGTAGGGTTGAACATCCGACGGCGGGGGGATTGACGTGAGCGGTGCTGGGGCTGATGGGGTGAGGGGGGAGCATTTCGTCGCCCTGACGGCGCAAGCCGTCGACCAGCACGTGCTCGCACGGGTCCAGCACGTGGCGCGGGCCCTGCCGGGCGCGGTGGCCGTCGACGATGGCTCGGTGACCCTCGAGTACCACGAGCTCGTCGACCGGGCTCGCGCCCTCGCCTCCAGGGTCGCCGCTGCAGCGCCGGCTGGCGAGCCGGTCGCCGTGCTGCTCGGCCACGACGCGTCCGCCGCCGTCGCCGTGCTGGCCGTGGTGGCCACCGGTGCTCCCGTCGTCGTCCTCGACCCGACCACCCCCGTCGAGCGGCTGCGCCACTACGTCGAGCAGTCCGGCGCGACGACCGTCGTCACCGACGCCACCCGCGCCGCCGACGCTGCGGCGCTCTGCGCCCGCGTGGTGCGCTGCGACCGGTCGCTGGCGTCCGTGCCCCGCGCAGCGGGCACCCCCGACCCGGAGGCCTCCGCTGACGCGACCGGCGGGTGGCCGCGCTCCGCCGAGGAGCTCGACCCGCAGGCACCCGTCGTCCTCGTCTACACCTCCGGTTCGACCGGCCGCCCCAAGGGCGTGGCCGCCAGCTCGGCATCGGTGCTCCACGACGCGACCACCAACGGCCGCGGCTGCTACGGCCCGGGCGAGGTCGTCGCGAACCTGCTGCCGATGGCGTTCAGCGCCGGGATAGGCCTGCTGCTGGCCGGCCTGGCCACCGGCTCGACCCAGGCGCTGTTCGACCCCCGCACCCGCCCGGTCACCGAGCTGCCCGCGTGGCTGCTGCACCACCGCGCCACGGTGCTGGCCGCCAGCCCCGCCATCCTGCGCGGCGCCGTCGCCTCGCTGCGGCCGGGGGAGCAGCTCGGCGACCTGCGCGCCGTGACCACCGCCGGAGAGACCATCCACGCGGCCGAGATGGCCCGCCTGCGCGCCGCGCTCGGTCCCCGCTGCGCCGTGCACAACCGCTACGGCTCCTCGGAGACCTGGCTCATCGCCGAGCACGTCATCGCCCCCGGCGACCCCGACCCCGAGGGCGCCGTCCCCGTGGGCCGCCCCGTCGACGGCGTCAGCGTCGAGGTGGTGACCGAGCACGGCGAGCGCGCCCGCACGGGCACCGGCCGCCTCGTGGTCACCTCCCGCTGGCTGACCCAGGGCTACTGGCGGGCGCCGGAGGCCACCGCCGCGGTGTTCACCACCCACGACGACGGCTCGACGTCGTACCTCACCAGCGACGCCGCGGCGGTCGCCGACGACGGCACGGTCCGCCTCCTCGGCCGCGTCGACCACAGCGTCAAGATCCGCGGCCACCTGGTCGAGCCCGGCGAGGTCGACGCCGTGCTCCACGCCCAGCCGTCGGTGCGCGAGGCCCTCGTCGTGGGCGTCTCCACCGAGGGGCGCGCCCGGCTGGTGGCCTACGTCGTGCCCTCCGAGGGCGGCGTCCAGGTGCCCGAGCTGCGCCGCGCCGTCCGCTCCGCGCTGCCCTCCTTCATGGTCCCCGAGCAGGTCGTGGTCCTGCCCGCGCTGCCGCGCACCGAGCGCGGCAAGCTCGACCGCGCCGCACTGCCGCCCCCGCCGCCCGTCGTGGCCGGCGCCGAACCGCCGCGCACCGACTGGGAGCGGGTGGTCGCGGCGTTCGTGGCGCGCGCGCTCGACCTCGACGCCGTCGGCGCCCACGACGACTTCTTCGAGCTCGGGGGCGACTCCCTCGCCGCCGAGGCGCTGCTGGCCGCGATGGCGAGCTCCCTCGAGGTGCCCGACAGCGCGCTGACCACGCAGCTGCTCGTGGAGAACCCCACGGTCGCCGAGCTGGCGGAGGCCCTGCGCCGCCGCCGCCGCACCGGCCGCGACGCCTCGGTGGTGACCTTCAACGCCAGCGGCGCGCGCCGCCCCCTGTTCGTCGTCGCCGGTGCCGGCGGCGTGGCGCTGGCCTTCCGCCGCCTCGCCGAGCGCCTCGGCCGCGACCAGCCGCTCGTGGCGCTCCAGGCGCGCGGCCTCGAGGGCGGCGGCCGACCGGAGTGGTCGGTGCGCTCCCGCGCCCGCCACCACCTCGCCCAGCTGCGCGCCGTCCAGCCCCACGGCCCCTACCGGCTCGCCGGCCACTCCCTGGGCGCTCTCGTGGCCCTGGAGATGGCCCACCTGCTGGCGGCGGAGTCCGAGCAGGTCGAGACGCTCGTCGTCATCGACTCCTTCGCGCCCGACCCGGCCACCGCCCCGCCGGCGCTGGAGGGGTCGCTGCCGCAGCGCGCCAAGGTGCTCGCGTCGATCCTGCTCACCGGGGTGGTGCAGAGCCGGGGCCTGGGCCACTACGACAGGTTCCACCTGCAGGGCAAGCTGCTCCAGCGCCGCTACCGCACCACCGCGTGGGGAGGGCGCGCGCTGGTCGTCGTCGCCCAGGACGACCCCGACGCCGAGGCCCGGTCCCTGTGGGGCCCGCACCTCAGCGGACCGTGGCAGCTGCACCGCACCGGCGGTGACCACACGGGTGTGCTCCAGGAGCCGCACGTGGGTCCTCTCGCCGCGCTCGTCAGCGCCGAGCTGCGGGCGCTGGACGCCACCGCGGGCGGGGCCTCGGAGCGCCACCGGGCCCACGGCGCCGCCTGACCCCGCCCGAGGCCGCGTCCCCTCCCCGACCGGGGAGGGGATGCGCCCGCGTCAGCGGGGTGCGCGGTAGGTGGCCGCGAGGTCGGCGCCGCCCTGACCGGCCTCGACGGCGGCGGCGAAGCGCCGCTGCACCGCCTCGGCGACCTCGAGCCGCACCCCCGCGGCGGTGGCGGCCTCCACGATGAGGCGGGTGTCCTTGGCGGCACCGGCCAGGGGGAAGGCGGCGTCGTCGAGGGCGTCGTCGAGCATCGCCGTGCCCTTCAGCTGCACGTAGGGCGCGTCCATCGCACCGCCGCGCACGGCCTCGAGGACCAGGTGGGGGTCGACGCCGAGGGCGCGGGCCAGCACCAGCGACTCCGCGATGCCCTCGACGAGCGTGGCGACCAGGTTGTTGCACGCCAGCTTGAGCGCACTGCCCTCACCGACCTCGCCCTGCTCCACGGTGCGCGCACCGACGGCCTCCAGCACGGGACGCGCCTTCTCCCGCGCGGTGGCCGGACCCGCGGCGAGCACCACGAGCTTCCCCTGCTCGGCGGGCCCCTTGGTGCCGAGCACCGGCGCGTCGAGCAGGGCGACGCCGCGCTCGGCGGCCCACGCCGCCACCCGCCGGGTCCCCTCGGGGCCGATCGTGCTCGTCTGGACGACGACGGCACCGTCCTCCAGCCCGGGCGAGGCCTGCTCGAGCACGTCGAGCACGGCGTCGGCGTCCATGAGCATCACCACGACCACGTCGGCGCCGCGCACGGCGTCGGCGGGGGTGTCGGCCACGGCCGCGACGTCGGCCAGCGGCTCGGCCTTCGCGCGGGTGCGGTTCCAGACGGTGAGGGGCAGCCCCGCGGCGGCGGTGTTCCGGGCCATGCCGGTGCCCATGATCCCGGTGCCCAGGAGCGCGACGGTCGGGGTGGCGGTCGGGGTGGCGGTCGGGGTGGTGGTCGTGTCGGTCATGGCCGTGAGCCTCACCCGCGGGGACGGCCGCCGCACACCGGGGCGCCGCGGGGTGCCGGCGGGGGTGCCGGCGGGAAGGGGGAGGCGGCCCCGGGTCCCGGCGGCGTAGGATCGCTGGCACAGGCACCGACCCGGCCATCACCGGTGAGCCTCCGGAAGAACAGGGACCCAGCAGCACCGGGGCCCCCAGTAGAGCCGGACGGGAGCAGCCCGTCAGCGCTGCACGACGAGCGGTCGCCGCCCCGGAACCAGCGGGGAGGCGGCAAGCGGGGTGGTACCGCGGGGTCCGGCCAGCACGGCGGGCGTCGTCCTCGCACCGACCAGGTCGACCAGATCGCGGAAGGTGTGACGTGAGCGAGCTCCCCGACGGACCGGAGTCCTACCCCCTGGCGTCTGCGCTGGGCAGCGGCACCGGGGTGCCGGCGTCCCCGCGCTTCCCCGACCTCGAGGCCGCGGTGCTCGCGCGCTGGGAGGCCGACGGCACCTTCGCCGCCTCCGTCGAGCAGCGCGAGGCCGGCGACGGCGGTGCCAACGAGTACGTCTTCTACGACGGCCCGCCCTTCGCCAACGGCCTGCCGCACTACGGCCACCTGCTCACCGGGTACGTCAAGGACGTCGTGCCCCGCTACCAGACCATGCTCGGCAGGCGCGTCGAGCGGCGCTTCGGGTGGGACTGCCACGGCCTGCCCGCCGAGGTCGAGGCCGAGCGCCAGCTGGGCATCACGCACAAGAGCCAGATCGAGGAGCTCGGCGTCGCGGCGTTCAACGACGCCTGCCGCACCTCGGTGCTGAAGTACACCGACGACTGGCGCGAGTACGTCACCCGCCAGGCCCGCTGGGTCGACTTCGACCACGACTACAAGACCCTCGACACCGACTACATGGAGTCGGTGATGTGGGCCTTCAAGACCCTGTGGGACAAGGGCCTCGTCTACGAGGGCTTCCGGGTGCTGGCGTACTGCTGGCGCTGCGAGACGCCGCTGTCCAACACCGAGACGCGCATGGACGACGTCTACCGCCAGCGGCAGGACCCCGCCGTCACCGTCGGCATGACCCTGACCAGCGGCGAGTGGGCGGGTGCGAAGGCGCTGGTCTGGACGACGACCCCGTGGACGCTGCCCTCCAACCTCGCCATGGCCGTCGGCCCCGAGGTCGAGTACGCCCTGGTCGAGCCGTCCGAGGGGGCTTTCGCCGGGCAGCGCCTGGTGATGGCCGCGGCGCGCGTGGGCGCCTACGCCCGCGAGCTGGGCTCGGGTGACGCCGCCCCGGCGGTGCTGGCCACGAAGACCGGCCGCGAGCTGCTCGGCACCACCTACACCCCGGCCTTCTCGTACTTCACCGGGCGGGAGAACGCCCACCAGGTGCTCCTGGCCGACTACGTCACCACCGACGACGGCACCGGCGTCGTCCACATCGCCCCGGCCTTCGGCGAGGACGACAAGCTCGTCACCGACGCCGCCGGCATCGAGGCGGTCGTGCCCGTCGACGGGCAGGGGCTCTTCGACGGCCGCGTCAGCGACTACGAGGGCCAGCACGTCTTCGACGCCAACGCGGTGATCATCAAGGACCTCAAGGCCGCCACCCGCGGCGACGGCACCGAGCCGACCCCCGTGACCGAGGGCACGGTCCTGGTCCGCCAGGAGACCTACGACCACCCGTACCCGCACTGCTGGCGCTGCGGCAACGCCCTCATCTACCGCGCCGTGAGCAGCTGGTTCGTCAAGGTCACCGCCGTCCGCGACCGCATGGTCGAGCTGAACCAGCAGATCGAGTGGGTGCCCGGGCACGTCAAGGACGGCTCCTTCGGCAAGTGGCTCGAGGGCGCCCGCGACTGGTCGATCAGCCGCAACCGCTTCTGGGGAAGCCCGATCCCGGTGTGGACCAGCGACGACCCCACCTACCCGCGCACCGACGTCTACGGCTCCCTGGAGGAGCTGGAGCGCGACTTCGGCGTGGCCGTCACCGACCTGCACCGCCCCTTCGTCGACGAGCTGACCCGCCCGAACCCCGACGACCCGCGCCCCGAGGGGGAGCGGAGCACCATGCGGCGCGTCCCCGAGGTGCTCGACTGCTGGTTCGAGTCGGGCTCGATGCCGTTCGCGCAGGTCCACTACCCGTTCGAGAACGCCGACTGGTTCGAGCACCACTACCCCGGCGACTTCATCGTCGAGTACACCGGCCAGACCCGCGGCTGGTTCTACACGCTGCACGTGCTGGCCACCGCGCTGTTCGACAGGCCCGCGTTCCGCACCGCGCTCGTGCACGGCATCGTGCTCGGCGACGACGGCCGCAAGATGTCCAAGAGCCTGCGCAACTACCCGGACGTCTCCGAGGTCTTCGCCCGCGACGGCGCCGACGCGATGCGCTGGTTCCTCATGTCGAGCCCGATCCTGCGCGGCGGCAACCTCGTCACCACCGAGGCCGGCATCCGCGACGGCGTGCGCCAGGTGCTGCTGCCCCTGTGGTCGACCTGGTACTTCCTCGCGCTCTACGCGGGAGCGCTGCGCCCGGACGGCGCGGACCCGGGCGCTCCGAGCGGCGTGGTCGGCCGCTGGCGCACCGACTCCCCGCACGACCTCGACCGGTACGTGCTCGCGAGCCTGCGCGAGCTCGTCACGGGCGTCCGCCGCCAGCTCGACGGCCTCGACGTCGCCGGCGCCTGCGAGAGCGTCCGCGTCTTCCTCGACCTGCTCACCAACTGGTACGTGCGCCGCTCCCGCGAGCGGTTCTGGGGCAACGGCGACGACGCCCGTGACGCCGTCGACACCCTGCACACCGTGCTGGAGGTGCTGACCCGCGTGGTGGCGCCCCTGCTGCCGCTGACCGCGGAGGAGGTGTGGCGCGGCCTGACCGGTGGCCGCAGCGTGCACCTCACGGACTACCCCGACCCCGACGACCTGCCCGCCGACCCCGACCTGGTCGTCGCCATGGACGCCGTCCGGGCGGCGTGCTCCACGGCGCTGGGCCTGCGCAAGGCCGGCGGCCTGCGGGTGCGCCAGCCCCTGCCGCGCCTCACGGTCGCGGTGGCGGGCGGCTCGGGCGCGGCCCTGGAGCGCCTGACCGGCCTGCTCGCCGACGAGGTCAACGTCAAGGACGTGGTCCTGCTGGACGTCGACGACGCCGCGGCCGAGCGCTTCGGCGTCACGCAGAAGCTCACCGTGAACGCCCGCGCGGCCGGCCCGCGCATCGGCAAGCAGGTGCAGCAGGCGATCCAGGCCTCCCGCAGCGGCTCCTTCGAGGTCGTCACCGCCCCCGACGGCACCGAGACCGTGGTCGCCGGCGGCATCGAGCTGCTGGCGGGGGAGTACGAGCTGAGCACGGTCGTCGCCGCGGGCGGAGACGGCGAGGGCCCGGCGGAGCGCGTCACCGCGACCCTGCCCGGTGGCGGGTTCGTGGTCCTGGAGACCGCCGTCGACGAGGCGCTGGCCGCCGAGGGCTGGGCCAACGACGTCGTCAGGCTCGTGCAGGACGCCCGCAAGGCGGCCGACCTGCACGTCTCCGACCGCATCGACCTCGTGCTCGACGTGCCCGCCGAGCGCGAGGGGTGGGCCCGCGCCCACGCCGACCGGGTCGCCGCCGAGGTGCTGGCCACCTCCGTGGAGGTCAGGCCGGGGTCCGACGACGTCCTCGTCGAGGTCACCAAGTCCGCTGGACCGGGAGGAACCGACCGATGAGCCGTGTCGAGGGGGCCTCCCCCGAGCGGGCCCAGGCCGAGGCGGCCGAGCGCCGCGCCGCCGCCGAGCGCCTGCGGGCGGTGCACGCCGAGCTGCTGGCCCGCACCCCCGAGAGCGCCGTGCAGCCGCGGCTGGGCCCGGTGCGCGACGTCCTCGAGCTGCTGGGAGACCCCCAGCGCGCCTACCCGGTCATCCACCTGACCGGGACCAACGGCAAGACCTCGACGGCGCGGTTCGCCGAGCGGCTGCTGCGCGAGATGAACCTCCGCACCGGCCGGTTCACGAGCCCGCACCTCACCAGCGTCACCGAGCGCATCAGCATCGACGGCGAGCCGATCTCCGACGAGGGGTTCGTGGCCGTCCACGAGGACGTCGCCCCCTACCTCGCCATCGTCGACGGCCGCCTGCGCCAGGCCGGCGAGGTGCCCCTGACGTACTTCGAGGCGCTCGCCGTGATGGCCTTCGCGGCCTTCGCCGACGCCCCCGTCGACGTCGCCGTCGTCGAGGTGGGCCTCGGCGGCACCTGGGACGCGACGAACGCCGCCGACGCCACCGTCGCCGTCGTGACCCCCATCTCCCTCGACCACACCGAGCTCCTCGGCGACACCGTCGAGGAGATCGCCGACACCAAGGCCGGGATCTTCGTCGAGGGCTGCGGCGTGGTCCTGGCCCAGCAGCCCGTCGAGGCCGCGCAGGTGCTGATGCGCCGCGCCGTCGAGGTCGGTGCGACGGTGGCCCGCGAGGGCCTGGAGTTCGGCGTGCGCTCGCGGGTGGTCGCCGTCGGTGGGCAGGTGCTCGAGCTGCAGGGCGTCGGCGGCACGGTCTACTCCGACGTGCTGCTCTCGGCCTTCGGCGAGCACCAGGGGCACAACGCCGCGGTGGCCCTGGCCGCCGTCGAGGCGTTCCTGGGCGGGGAGGGCCTCGAGCCCGACGTCGTCCGCGCCGCCTTCGCCGACGTCACCACCCCCGGGCGCCTGGAGGTGGTGCGCCGCTCGCCGGTCGTGCTCGTCGACGCCGCCCACAACGCCGGGGGCGCCGCGGCGCTGGTCGCGGCGCTGGAGGACTCCTTCGAGTACAACCGGCTCGTCGGCGTCGTGGCGGTGCTGGAGGGCAAGGACGCCCTCGGCATCCTCGAGGCGCTCGAGCCGGTGCTCGACGAGGTCGTCATCACGCGCTCCAGCTCGCCGCGGGCGATGGACGTCGACGAGCTCGCCGACATCGCCGTCGACGTGTTCGGCTCCGACCTCGGAGACCGGGTGCACCTCGCCGAGCGCCTCGACGAGGCGCTCCAGGTGGCCGTCGACAGGTCCGAGTCCGAGGCGCCCGACGGCATCGGTGCCGGAGTGCTGGTCACCGGGTCGGTCACGCTCGTCGGTGACGCGCGCACCCTGCTGCGCGCCGACCCGGCTCGCTGAGCCCGACGTAGGCTCGTGGACGTGACTGACCAGGCGCCTGAGCACCCTCCTGCCGGGGAGGCCCAGGAGCAGCCGGCCGTGCCGCCGCCCACCATGACGGCCCGCCTGGCCGCGGTGGTGCTGCTCCTGGAGGCCTTCGCGGTCTTCTTCGCGACGCTGGTGGCCTCCGCGCTGCTCCCCGCCGAGGGCTACTCGCGCGGGTGGGTGTGGGGCGTCGGCCTCGCGCTCACCGCGGTCTGCGTGCTGGCCTCCGGGGCGGCGCGCCGCCCCGGAGGGGTGGCCGTCGGCTGGGTGGTGCAGGTGCTGCTGGTGCTGGCGGGCATCCCGCTGCCGGCGATGATCGTCGTGGGGGTGGGGTTCGCCGCGCTGTGGTGGTGGCTGGTCTCCATCGGCCGCCGCGTCGACGCCGACCGCCGTCGCTGGGCCGCCGACCTCGCCGAGGGGCGCACCCCCTCCTGAGGCGTCAGCGGGGTGCGCTGCGCCAGCGGGGCAGCAGCTCGGACAGGTCGGCGAACAGCTCCTCGTTGAGCCGGTAGCCGCGACGCGCCTCCTCGACCACGCGGTCGCGCTCCGCGGCGTCCCAGTGCTCGCGCGCCACGGCGTCGAGGTGGGCCCGGTACCCGTCGCGGTACCGCTTGGGGGAGGCGACCGCCTCGAAGGTCCAGCTGCGCAGCCGGTCCTCCTCCCAGCCGTGGCCCCGCGCCAGCAGCCGCCGCACCACCTGGCCCCCGGACAGGTCGCCCAGGTACCGCAGGTAGTGGTGGACGACGACGCCCGCGGGCCAGCCGGCCACCGCGGCCAGCCGGTCGGCGTACCGGGTGGTCGCCGGCAGGGGCACCAGCGCCTCCCGCCAGCCGTCCCCGAGGTGCTCGTGCAGGTCGGCCGCGACGGCGGGGAGCCGGCGCAGCGCGTCGTCGGCGAAGGGAGCCACCTCGGGGTGGTCGCGCAGGGCGTCGACCTCCGGCTCGAGGACGGCGTACAGCTGGTGCACCTGCGCCAGGAGGGTGGTCAGCGCCGCGACGTCCAGCGAGCCGTCCAGCAGCTCCGCCATGAAGGGCGACCGCTCCGCCGAGGCGTGGGCGTCGGCGGTCTGCTCGCGCAGCCGGGCGGCGAACCCGCGCTCGCCGTCCTGCTGCTCCGGCCGCACCTGCGACTGCTCCGTCCCGGCCCCCGTCACGACCCCATCGTCACCCACCGGGCGCAGGCCCGGTCGGCCGGTGGGCGCGTCGCCGCTACTGTCCGGCCGTGAGCACCGAGCCGACCGCCGAGCCGACCACCGAGCGCACCCTCGTCCTCGTCAAGCCAGACGGCGTCCGCCGCGGCCTGACCGGCGAGGTCCTGTCCCGCATCGAGGCCAAGGGCTACCGCCTCGTGGCGCTGCAGCAGCGCACCGCCACGGCCGAGGAGCTGTCCGCCCACTACGCCGAGCACGAGGGCAAGCCGTTCTACGCCCCGCTGCTCGAGTTCATGTCGTCGGGCCCCGTCGTCGCCGTCGTCGTCGAGGGCGAGCGGTGCATCGAGGGCTTCCGGTCGCTGGCGGGCACCACCGACCCCACCACCGCGGCGCCCGGCACCATCCGCGGCGACCTGGGCCGCGACTGGGGGACCAAGGTCCAGCAGAACCTCGTGCACGGCTCGGACTCCCCGGAGTCGGCCGCCCGGGAGACCGCCATCTGGTTCCCCCGGCTCTGACGCCACGTCCGGGCGGGGGCGGTCGAGGACGCGTCCCCGCCAGGGCTCGGCGCGACGGCGCGACGGCACCGGGTCAGACCAGGCGGGCGTAGACCACCACGTTGTCGACGTAGTGGCGCGTCGAGGGGTCGAACGCCCCGCCGCACGTGATGAGGCGCAGCTCGGGGCCGGCCACCGGTCCGTAGACCTCGTCGGTGGGGAAGGCGTCCTTCGCGACCTGCTGCACCCGCGTCACCTCGAACCGCGCGGTGCTGCCGTCCTCGCGGGCGACGTCCACCTCGGCCCCCAGCGCCACCGTCGACAGGGCGGCGAAGACGCCGGGTCCCTCGCGGGAGTCGACGTGGCCGACGACGACCGCCGGACCCACGGCGCCCGGCGCCGGACCGTGCTCGAACCACCCGGCGCGGTCGGCCTCGCCGGGGACCTCCAGAGCGCCGTCGGCGTCGACCCCCAGCCGCAGCAGCGGTGAGCTGATGCCGAGCGAGGGGACCGCGACGGCCACCGGCGCGGCGACGTCGGACAGTGCCACCGCCTCGGGCGCGGGCACCACGGCGGCGCTCACGGCGCCACCCCCGGGCGACCCGGTCGACCCCGACGCCGTGGACGCCGTGGAGAGCGCGGCGGAGGCGGACGTCGCGGCCCCGCCCGTCGCGGAGCCCGCGGTCACGACCGACGTGCCGACGGAGACGGCGAGGGCGCTCAGCCCCAGGCACACCAGGGCCGCCGCGACGCGGCTGCGGCGCCCGGCAGCGCTGCTGCGGGCCTCAGCCCTCAGCGCCTCGCGCCTGCTCACGGTGCCGTCCCACCGTCCCCGCTCACCGAGCGGCGGCCCTGCGGGCGCTGCGGCGGCGGACGAGGAGCAGCGCCCCGCCGAAGGCCGCACCGGCCAGAGCGGTCCCCGCCGCCGCGGAGGCCGCGGTCCCCGTCCCCGCGGGTGCGGCGGCGTGCTCGGCCAGGTACCCACCGCCGGCGGCAGCGCCCCCGGCGGGCACCACGCCGCTGCCGGTCGCGTCGCGCACCGGGCGCACCTCGAGGCCCGAGGTGCCGTCCGCGAGGACGAGCACGGTGTAGACGCTGCCCCCGTCGAGGGTGGTGGTCTCCTGCGCGGAGCGCTGACCGGTGGTGGCGGTGAAGGTCGTGCTGCCCGCGGGCACGTCGACGTAGCCGGTGGGCACGGAGAACTCGGCGCCCGAGGCGACCCGCGCGCCGCTGGCGGTGGTGACGTCGGTGGTCTGGCCCGGCTCGGCCGCCGGCAGGACCCGCACCCGGGCGGTGCCGCTGCTGGGCGCGGCGAGGTCGTCCTGGATGGCCGACAGCCGGGGTGCGGTGCTGTCGCCGAGCCCGGCGATCGTGTACGCGTCGCCGGCCCGGGCCTGCAGGGTCTGGGTCAGCACGGGCGCCGTGCTCGCCGCAGCGCCCAGGGGCCTGACGGCGACCGCGTACGAGCCGGCGGGCAGCACCTCGTACCCGGTGATGGCCCCGTAGGTGGCCTCCGGGGCCAGGGTGAGCTCGCGGGTGCTCCCGTCGAAGCCCGTGAGCGTGGCCGTCATCGTGACGCCGCCGAACCCGGGGACGAGGTGCGCGACGCGGATGTAGGCGTCGTCACCGCTGTTCCCGGCGGCGGAGGCCGCGGGGACCGGGCCGAGGGCGAGCGCCAGCAGCAGCGCGCCGACGGCGGCTCGACGGGCACGGGGGTGGGCGGGTGCGCGCACGAGCGCTCCTTCCGTCCCGACCGGCGGGCACCGGCTGTGGCGGTGTCGTCGCTCACCGTCGCGATCGGGCGGGGCCCATCATCCACGCGGCCCAGGGGACGCGCCAGACAGGGACGGGAGACGCCGGTGGGCCCCGAGGCGCGCTCGCGCGTCAGCCCGTGACCGGGGGCAGGGTGACGAGGAGAGCGGGCGCGCCGTCCTGCCCCTGCTGCAGCGTCGCCTCGGCCCGGTAGGCGGGGTCCTGGGCCGCGAGCTGGCGCTGCACGAG
>JAKONK010000261.1 GCA_022701985.1 Actinomycetales bacterium | reverse complement strand
CCGTGGCACCCGGTCGCAGCCGCGGCTCCGCCGGCCCCGCAGGTGGTCGGGGGAGTCCAGGGAGCAGTCGTCGAGCGTCACGACGGACGAGCCCGCACCGCAGGTCGCGTTGGACCAGCGGTGCGGGTTCACATCGCGGCTGGGCCGCGGTCACCCCGTCGCGAGGACCAGATGTCGTAGTACATCTCGCAGCATAGGAACAAGGCCCTGACCAGCGGGAACATGCCGATATGGGCTCTGGGCTGCGCAATTGCCGTTGGTCATCGTTGGCTCTGACCAGGTGTTCTCGACTGCGTTGAGGACCAGATGGGGACTGCTGGGACTTTGAACTACGACACTGGGCTCTCCCGACGGTTGTCACTCAGAGTCATCTACCCGCTGGCATGTAGCTCGCGCCTCAGCCCCGTAGCAGGGGGAGGACGTCCTCGGTGAACTGCGTCAGGAACCGGGTCTGGTCAGCCCCCGGGCCGTGGAAGACCAGGTGGTCGAACCCCGCCTGGACGTAGCCCTTGACCGCCGCAGCGACCTCGCCGGGGTCATCGGTGGCGATCCACCGCTGGGCGACCCGTTCGATCGGCAGCTCGTCCGCCAACCGGCCCATCTCCACCGGGTCGTGCACCTGGGACTTCTGCTCCGCGCTCAGTGACAGCGGCGCCCAGAAGCGGGTGTTCTCCAGCGCCCGGGCCCGGTCGCGGTCGTAGGACAGCTTGACCTCGATGGTGCGTTCGATGTCGGCCTCGGTGCGCCCGGAGGCCTCGAGGCCCGCGCGCAGGGCTGGCAGCAGGGTCTCGGAGTAGAGGTCCATGCCCTTGCCGGAGGTGCAGATGTAGCCGTCGCCGGCGCGGCCGGCGTACTTGGTGACCCCTGGGCCGCCGGCGGCGATGAAGACCTGCACGGGGGTGGTGGGCTTGTCGTAGACGGTGGCGTCGTGCAGGGAGTAGTACTCCCCCTCGAAGGTGACGCGGTCCTCGGTCCAGAGCTGGCGGATGAGGCGGACGGCTTCGCGCAGGCGGGCGAAGCGCTCTCGGGTCTCGGGGAAGGTGGATCCGACGGCGTGCTCGTTGAGGGCTTCTCCGGTGCCCACGCCCAGGATGATGCGGCCGGGGGCCAGGCATCCCAGGGTGGCGAAGGCTTGGGCGATGACGGCGGGGTTGTAGCGCAGGGTGGGGGTGAGCACGGAGGTGCCGAGCTGGACGCGGGTGGTCTTGGCGGCGACCCAGCCCAGCCAGGTCAGGGCTGAGGGGGCGTGGCCGCCTTCGTGGCGCCAGGGCTGGAAGTGGTCGGAGATCCAGACCGAGTCCAGGCCGGACTCTTCGGCCTGGATGGCGTAGTCGGCCAGCTGGGTGGGGTCGAACTGCTCCGCGGAGGCCTTGTAGCCGATCTTGAGCTCACGACGGGTGCCGCTCGTCACAGCGCTCCGCTCGACAGCGCGGCGTACAGGTCGGGGCGACGGTCGCGCAGGAAGGGGCGCGACGCCCGGGTGCGGGCCACCAGGTCGACGTCGAGGTCGGCCACCGCCACCCCGTCCCCAGAGTCGATCACGGCGAGCACCTCGCCGCTGGGCCCGTAGACGGCGCTGGTGCCGAAGTAGTCCTTGCTGTCCTCGCTACCCGACCGGTTGGCGCAGACCACGTAGAAGCCGTTGGCCACCGCCTGCGCGCGGAGTTCCAGCTGGAACACCTCCTTCATGGGAGCGCTGGCGCAGGCCACGGGAACGGCCAGCGCCACCCCGCCGTCCAGCGCCACACAGCGCCCGAGCTCGGGGAAGTGCCGCTCGTAGCAGATGATCGTGCCGACCCTGCCCACCGTGGTGTCCACGGCGCGAGGCGCCTCCTGCCCGGGGCGGAAGTAGAACTTCTCAGGGAACCCGTTGGAGAACGGCAGGTGCGACTTCCGGTAGACGTGCGCCAGCTCACCGGCGACGTAGGTGCACGCCGTGTTGGCGTACACGCCCGGCGTGGGCAGTGCCTCGAAGACCGAGCTGACCACCGTGATGCCCAGGCGGCGCGACAGCTCCCCGACAAGGGTGTTCGACGGGCCGTCGAGGGCCTCGGCGTGGGCGAAGAACCCCGGGTCGGTTTCGGGCTGCACGAACGGCGCGGCGAACAGCTCCGGCAGCACCACCAGCCCGGCGCCCTCCGCCGCTGCGCGCTCGACCAGGTCAGCGGTGGCCTCGAGCACGTCGTCGCGGCTGCGGCCGGTGGCCAGCTGGACGGCGGCGACCCGCGCCGTCGTGGTGGGCGCAGGGGCGGCGCTCATGCGCGCGCCGCCTCGATGTCGGCCTCGGCGAAGACCTCGTCGAGGATGCCGAGCGCGTGTGCGACCTCCTCCTCGCTGATGACCAGCGGCGGGGTCAGGCGCACCACGTTGTTGTTGGCGCTGAGGTATAGCCCGCGCCGCCACGCCGAGGCGACGATGCGCTGCATCGGCGCCGCCGCCGCTCCGGCCGCCCCGAAGCCCACCAGCGGCTCCTTCGTGGTGGGGTCCTTGACCAGCTCGACACCGTAGAAGAGGCCGAGGCCGCGCACGTCGCCCATCACCGGGTAGCGCTGCTGCATCTCGCGCAGACCCGCCTCGAGCTGGCGCCCACGGGCGCGGACGTTGGTCAGCACGTCCTCTTCCTCCATGATCCGCAGAGAGGCGAGTGCGCTGGCAGCGGCGAGCGGGTGCCCGGCGTAGGTCTGCCCGCCCCAGAACTTGTGCGTCATCAGCCACTCGCGGGAGCGCTCCCCGACCGTCATGGCGCCCAGCGGCACGTAGCCGGAGTTGAGTCCCTTGGCCGAGGTCACGATGTCGGGGACCATGCCCCAGTTGTCCACGGCGAAGTACTGGCCGGTGCGGCCCCAGCCGGCCATGACCTCATCGCAGATGAGGAAGATGCCGTACCTGTCACACACCTCCCGGATGCTGGCCAGGTAGCCGTCCGGCGGGACGAGGATGCCGTTGGTGCCGGTGACGGTCTCAATGATGATCGCCGCGATGGTGGAGGGGTCCTCGTACTGCAGCACCTCCTCCAGGTGCGGGGCGCCGAGGCAGACGGGGTCCTGCTCGGGCGGCAGGCCGCTGGCGGTCCGGTAGGCGTAGGGGTCGTGGAACCTCACGACCCCGGGCACGCCGGGCCCGCCGATGTGGTGGTGGCGCGGGTCTCCGGTCAGCGACAGCGCTCCGGCGGTGGCCCCGTGGTAGGAGCGGTAGCGGGCCATGACCTTGGGCCGGCCGGTGATGTGCTGGGCCAGGCGCACGGCGTTCTCGTTGGCCTCGGCGCCACCGGTGGTGAAGAAGCTCATCTCCAGGTCGCCCGGCGCGACGCGGGCGATGGCCTCGCCCAGCTCGGCGCGCACGCGCACGGCGAAGTTCGGACCCATGTAGGCCATCTGGCGCACCTGGTCGACGATCGCCTCGACCAGCTTGGGGTGCTGGTGGCCCAGGTTGAGGTTGACCAGCTGGGACTGGAAGTCCAGGTACCGGTTGCCCTCGGTGTCCCAGAACCAGCAGCCCTCACCGCGCTCCACCGCCGCCTGCGCAGGCGTGCCCTGCACCGACCAGGAGCGGATGACGTAGCGCTGCTCGGCGTCGATGATCCGCTGGGTGGTCCAGGCCTCGGCCTCCAGGCCGAGGCTCATCGGGCGACCTCCGCGCCGAAGGTGGCCAGGCGCGCCAGGGGGCGGCCGGTGCTGGCCGCCACGCACGCGATGACGATCTCGTCCGTGCGCGGGGCGTCGGGCACCACCAGCGTCACGGTCTGGTGGTGGCTGCGGGTCTTCGCGTCGAGCTTGTGCTTGAGGGGGACGTCGATCGAGGCGCCCAGCAGCCCGACCTTCTCCGCCGCGGGCAGCAGCTCGGTGCCGCCGGCGGCGCTGCGGAATTCGTTGCCGAACTTGAGGTTGTGGATGATCGCCGAGCCGTGCTCGACCTCGCCACCGACGCCGACCAGCGCCGCCTTGCCGAAGGCCTGGACGGGTTCGCCGAGCAGCTCCACGCACGCCGGACCGATGAGCGCCCCCACCTCCTGACCGTTCGCGTCGGCCAGGGTGACGAGGTCCTCGACGTAGCCGTTGGTGCCGTAGGGGTTTTCGATGACGACGGCGACCCAGGCCAGCACGTGGCGCACGGGCAGGTCGCGCCCCTGCTCGCGCAGGGTCTCCTCGCGATGGCGGACGATCTTGCGGACGGTGATGCTCATGGCGGTCTGGCTCGCTCTCAGGCGCGGGTGGGGTCGAAGGGTGGGGTGGCGGTCGCCGTCGGTGGCGCCTCGTGGACGTAGGCGGTGGGCTCGCGGTCGCCCAGGGGCCGGTTGAAGGGGTCCTCGCGGCGGGCCTGGCGGGAGCCGATGGGGTCTATCCGCGCGGTGAGGATCGCGGGGACGTCGGGGGCTGGGCCGGCGATGACCCACCCGTCATGCCCGACCACGACGCTGTCGCCGATGAAGCGCTGGCCGCGTTCGGTGCCGACGCGGCTGCACGCCGCGACGTACACCTGGTTGGAGTGGGCGTTGGCCATGGTCATGAGGTTGGCCAGTGACGGTCCGGGCTGCTGGTGGGGGTTGGGCACCCAGTCGCTGGGCGCGAGCACCAGGTCGGCGCCCTGCAGCGCGAGGCTGCGCGTGCTCTCGGGGAACCACGCGTCGTAGCAGATGATCATCCCGACGCGGCCGAACGGCGTCTCGACCACGGGGAAGGTGTCTCCGCGGTCGAAGACGAGCTTCTCGGAGTTCCAGAGGTGGACCTTGCGGTAGACGCTCTCGACGCCGCGGGGTGAGACGAGGACGGCGCTGTTGTGGACGCGGCCGTCGCGCAGCTCGTTGATGCCGCCGCAGACCCAGGCGCCGGTCTCGGCGGCGACGGCCTGCCAGGCGCGGACCACGGGCCCGTCGAGCGGCTGGGCGCAGGCCAGCGACTCGGCGTAGTCGCGGAAGGCCCATCCGGCGCTGGCGCACTCGGGCAGCACCACCAGTGACGCGCCGGCCGCCGCCGCCTCGCGCACCGCGGCGGTGGTGAGCTCGGTGTTCCCCTCGACGTCGCCGATGACGGGGTCGACCTGGGCGCAGGCGATGGTGAACGCCGTGCCGCTGGTCATGGGGCCTCCTGAGCTGTGCTTGGGGTCGGTGCTGATGAGGAGCGCTGTGGGGTGCCGGCGAGGTCGCACGCGGGTGGTGCAGTGGGTGCGGGAGGGGCGGGGGTTCCCTCCCGCACCCACTGGCCTACTTGCCGCCTTCGGTGAGCTGGACGGTGGCGGGGGTCCAGCTGGTGCCGCTGACGTCGACCCCGTCCTGCTCCAGCAGCGCGAGTGCGGCGTCGTTGATGTCGGTGCGGTAGGCGCCCGCGTCCGGCGCGGCCGCGAGCACACCGCCTTCGACGCCCACCTGGACCGTCTTGTCCCAGGCGTCGGTCGACATGGCCCCGATGCCGCTGGTCGAGGGCCAGATCAGCTTGTTGATCTCGTTCATCATGAAGGCCTGGTGGGACCGGCCCAGGGCGCTGCCCTGGGCGACCACGGTGTCCACGCAGGAGTCGGCGTCGTCGCGGCAGTGGATCCAGCCCTCGTCGGTGGCGGCGATGAAGCGGGCGGCGATGTCGGCGTTGTCGCCCTGCTCCAGCCACGCCTGCTGGGCGTAGACGCCGTCCTCCAGCGTGCCGAAGCCCAGCTCCTGGAAGTCGAGGGTGTTGAAGTCAGAGGGCTGGTACAGCTGGCCGGTGGCCGGGTTGACGGTCTCCAGCAGCTGCGCGTACTCGTTGTAGGTCTTGGCCTGCACCGAGTCGGCCTCGCGGTTGAGCAGCAGCGACATGTCGAAGGGCTGCTGCACCACGGTGACGTCCGTTGCGGGGTCGACCCCTGAGGCCTTCATGGCCGCGAAGAGGGTCAGCTCGTTGCCGCCGCCCCAGCTGCCCATGGTGGTGCCCTTGAGCGCTGGGATCGAGGTGATGCCGCTGTCGGCCCAGGAGACCTGCAGGTAGGCGCCGCGCTCGAAGGTCTGGCTGATGTTGACGATGTCGGCGCCCTGCTCGCGCGAGGCCATCGACTTGATGACGTGGCTGACGGCGAACTGCGCGTTGCCGCTGGCCAGGACCTGCTGCGGAACGACGTTGGTGCCGCCCTCCTGGATGGTGACGTCCAGGCAGCGCTCGGCGTAGTCGCCGTTCTCCTTGGCCGCGTAGTACCCGGCGAACTGGGCCTGGGTCACCCACTGCAGGACGACGGTGACCTCGTCCACCTTCTCGCAGGCTGCGCTCGAGGCGGCGGCTGCTGCCGCGGTGGAGGTGGCCGTGGTCTCGGACATGCCGCCGCAGGCCGAGAGGCCGGCGGTCACGCCGAGGGCGCCGAGCAGGGCAGCGCCGCGGCGCAGGGTGGGGGTGAGCACGGGATGGCCTCGCGTTCGTCGGGGGGGGCGGGGTCAGTGGTGGGGTGCAACGAGGTGGTGCGGGGCCCCGGGGTCCGGGGAGCTGGGGCGGCTGGTGGTCAGCCGAGGGTGGCGCTGCGCCAGGGGACGGCGAGGCGCTCGACGACGGCGACCAGGCCGTACAGGGCCAGCCCGAGCAGGCTGGCCGCGAAGACCGCCGCCCAGGTCTGGTCGAAGCGCGACATGGCCGCGGTGTTGGCGATGAGCACACCGAGGGCGTTGGAGGTGCCGCCGAAGTACTCCGAGACGATCACCGCGATGACTGCGAGCGTCGCGCCGACGCGGAGCCCGTCGAAGAGAGCGGGTAGCGCACCGGGCAGGCGCACGTGCAGCAGCAGCTGCAGACGGCTGGCCGAGACCGACTGCATGTACTCGCGGTGGGTCTCGGACACGGTCAGCAGCCCACGCGTGGTACCGACCACGACCGGGATCGTCACCGACAGGGTCGCGACGGCCACCTTGGAGGCGATCGAGGTGCTGCCGAACCAGGCGTTGAAGATGGGGGCCAGCGCCACGATGGGTGCGCACCCGGCCAGCGCCACCAGCGCCAGGACCACCCGCGCCAGGCCCTCGAACATCGCGATGATGACCGAGGCGAGCACACCCAGGACCGTCCCGGCCAGCACCGCCAGGACGACGGCGGTGGCAGTGGGCCGGGCCGCAGACAGCAGCACCGGGGCGTCACTGAGGATGACCCGGGCGATGGCGCTAGGCGCAGGCAGCAGGTAGGCCTGCACCCCGCCCACGATCACCACGAGCTGCCACGCCACCAGCAGGACCACGCCCAGCAGCGCCGCGGGGGCCAGAGGTGCCAGCAGGCCCCGTCCGCGCGGGAGCCGGACCGGGCGCTCAACGGGCGCGAGCGCGCTCACAGCCCGGCCGTGCTCGGCTCGAGGACCGCGTGCAGGCGCTCCCGGACGTGGCGCTCGGCGGCCTGGAACTCATCGGTGAGGCGGGTCTCGTCGGTGCGCGGGTAGGGCAGGTCGACCGGGATGCGTGAGGCGATGCGCCCGGGCCGCGGTGACATCACGACCACCTCGGTGGACAGGAAGACCGCCTCGGGGATGCTGTGGGTGACGAAGACGACCGTGGTGCCGGTGGCCCGCCAGATGCGCAGCAGCTCGCGCTGGAGGTGCTCGCGGTTCATCTCGTCCAGCGCGCCCAGCGGCTCGTCCATGAGGAGCACTCGCGGCTGCATGGCCAGGGCTCGGGCGATGGCTACGCGCTGCTGCATGCCGCCGGAGAGCTGGCGGGGGCGGTGGTCGGCGAACTGGGTGAGCTTGACCAGCTCTAGCATCTCGTCGGCCCGCTGGCGCCGCTCGGCCCGCCCGACGCCCTGCACCTGCAGCGGCAGCTCTACGTTGCGGCGCACGGTGCGCCAGTCCATGAGTCCGGGGGCCTGGAAGGCCATGCCGTACTGGCGGGTGCGGCGCGCCTCGGCAGCGCTGGTGCCGGCCACCTGGACGGTGCCGGCGGTGGGGGTGACGAGGTCCCCGATGACGCGCAGCAGGGTGGACTTGCCGCAACCCGAGGGACCCAGCAGCGACACGAACGCACCCTGGGGGATGTCGAGGTCGATGTCGTCGAGGGCCACGACGTCACCGCTGCTCGTCGAGAAGGTCTTGCTGATGCCCGCCAGGTGGATGGCGGTGCTGGTGCTCGTGCTGGCGGTGCTGGTGGACATCAGTTCTCCCTCTTCGACAGGACGAGGCGCTCGGCGAGGGCGATGACCTGCACGAAGACCACTCCCGCGAGGGAGGCCACGAGCACCGCGGCGTACAGGTTGGCCGGGGCGAGCGAGTAGTAGTAGGCGGCGGTCAGGATGGCGCGCCCGATGCCCAGGCCCGCACCGGCGGACAGCTCGCCGACCACGGCGCCCACCACCGAGGCGGTGGCGGCGAGCCGCAGGCCGGTGAAGAAGCTGGGGACGGCGGCGGGGACGCGGACGAGCAGCAGCGTCTGCAGCGGCGAGGCCGCCACAGAGCGCATGAGCTCCACGTGGGTGGCGTCCGCGGAGAGCAGGCCCGTGGCGGTGTTGAGCGTCACGGGGAAGAAGGCCAGGTAGGCGGAGATGACGGTGACGGCCACCCAGCTGGGGAAGCCTGCGCCGCCGATCCAGACGACGACGATCGGTGCCAGCGCGACCAGCGGGATGGTCTGGGAGACCACGAGCCACGGCATGCTGGCGCGCCCCAGCCACGGCAGCTGGCGCATCAGGAGAGCCAGCAGCACCCCGACCACTGCGCCGAGCGCGAGACCGTAGGCGGCTTCACGAAGGGTGACGCTGGTCTGCTGGAGGTAGTAGGCGAGCAGGGTCTGGTCCGACGCCGTGGACGCGGGTCCGGCCAGCGCGGCGAGCACCTGCCAGACGTGCGGCATGGCGGCGTCGTCGGTGGCCACGGGCAGCGGCACCGAGGTGAGGGGGACCAGGTCACCGGTGGCCTGGCCGAGCGCCTTGTACCCCTCCCAGGCGAGCAGCGCTGCGGCGATGACGAGCGCAGCAGTGCCCAGGTCGCGCAGGACTCGACCCAGGTGCTGAGGACGGCCGCGACGTGCGCGGGCCGGGGACGGGGGCGCCGCCTGCGGCGCGGCCGTTGCGCTGGGGCGCGGGGCCGTGCGGATGGCTGCCATGGGTCTCCCTCGGTGTCTGGTTCATTCACCGAACCGTTGGTCCAGTAACAATGATCCTGCGAGGTGTGCGTTTCCGTGGATGACGCCTCGCGTGAACTCCGTGTTTCAGCCGCTGCACCCAGCGCCTCGTCACGACACGCGCTGGTGCAAGGGCGCCCCGCCGACGGCGTCGGCGGGGCGCAGGGTGCTGGGTCGGAGGGAGCGAGCAGTGCGGGAGGGGGTGAGGGTCAGTAGCCAGCGGCGAAGGCTGCGACGCCGGGGCCGATCCCGGAGCGCTCGAGCAGCGCACCCAGACGCTGCGCCTGAGCTCTGACCACCTCGACGGCAGCATCGAGACGCTCCCCGGTGAGCCGGTAGTGAGGACCACTGGTCCACAGCGCGTAGGTCACCTGGCCATGCACGCGAACCGGCGCAGCCACGGCCGTCAGGCCCTGCTCCAGCTGGCTCTGAGTCACCGCGAACCCGCGGTTGCGGATGACGGTGAGCTCGGTGGCGAGGTCGTCGAAGGAGTGGAAGGAGGTCTGCGGTGGCTGGGCGACGTCACGCTCGAAGGAGGCGCGCGCCACGTCCGGGTCACCCCAGGCGAGCAGCACCCGGCCCGTCGACGTCCTCCAGCTGGACAGCAGACGGGGTACGCGTCGGGGGGCGTGCCCGATGAGGTGGGGCCCCGGGACTTCGACGATGACCATCGCCTGGTCCCCACTGAGCCTGTCGACGCCGGCGGTCTCCCCGGTGGCACGGGCCACGTCAGACAGCACCTGGCGCACACCTCGGGTCACCGACTCCTCCGTGGCCAGCCCTTCGGTCATGAACAGCAGGTCCAGGGACAGCCGCACGCGCCGCGTCACCGGGTCTGAGACCAACCACCCCTCAGCCTCCAACGCGGTGACCACGCGGTGGCAGGTGGCCTTGGCGATGCCGCTCTCCCGGGACAGGTCGGACAGACCGATGCCCTCGGGGTAGCCAGCCACCGTCCGCACCACGACGACGGTCTTCTGCACGAGCCCCAGCTCAGAGCTGCGGCCCGTGACGTCGCCGTTCAGGGTGCTCACCGGAAGTACCTCCCCAGGGTGTCGATGGTGGCCATCTTGGTCGGTCCGAGCGGGTTCAGGACGGGCACGCGCACACCTGCGGCGTGGTACTCCTCCAGCTTGGCCGCCGCACCTGCCGTCGAGCCTGCGGCGGCTACGCGGTGCACGGCCTCATCGGGGACCAGGCGCATGGCGCGCTTGACGTCCTCGGGCCGCGCGGGCCAGCCCGCCACCTCCTGCAGGCGCGTCACCAGTTCGGGTTCCACACCGCAGTGCTCGGCGATGTGCGGCTGCTGCATCAGGTACAGGGTCAGGAACGCCCGGCACTCATCGACTGCGGCGGCCGGGTCCTGGTCGTCAACGGCCACGACGATCGCCTGCGTCACATCGAGGGAGGTGACGCCATCGCTGCGCTTGGCCAACCCCTTGGACATTGCCGCGCTGGCACCCTCGAGGTAGGAGACCGGAAGGAGGAAGTCCAGGTAGACCCCGTCCATCACCTCACCGGCCAGCTCCAGCATGCGCGGGCCCACGGCCCCGGCGTAGACGGGGATGTCGACGGCCACGTTCTCGGCGTACATCCGGTCGAAGCGCACCCCGTCCATCTGCACGAACTGCCCGTCGAAGGTGACCTCCTCGTTGGCGAAGAAGCGCTGGAGGACCTCCACGTACTCGCGCATGGCCGTGACCGGCTTGGCGAGGGGGGTGCCGACGCGGCTGGCCAGCGGCTCCCACCACGCCCCCAGGCCGCAGATGACGCGGCCCGGGGCGAGCTCGTCGAGGGTCTTGAAGGTCACGGCCATGAGTGCGGCGTTGCGGGTCTTGTTGTTCACCACGCCGGAGCCAATCCGCACGGTCCGCGTCTTCTCGGCGAGGATCGCCATCAGGCTGACGGCATCGCGGGTGAGGCGGCCTTCGGCCACCCACACCGAGTCGAAGCCGTGCTCTTCAGCGAGCTCTGCTGCGGCCCACGTCTCGCTCAGGGTGAAGCGTTCACCGAGGTGCACGCCGAGCTGGATGCGCATGGGGTCGTCTCTCTTCTTGTCGGTGGTCGTGGCTCAGGGCTGCTGTTGCTGCTGTCGCTGCTCTTAGTGCTGGCGGGCGCGGTGCAGGTAGGTGCCGCGGCCGCGACGCAGGCCGGGCACCGGCTCGCCATCGACCGAGACCAGCTCGCCGCGGGAGTACACGGCCGCGGGAGCTCCGGTGACGTGCATCTGCTCGTAGACGCTGTAGTCGGCGAGGCTGTGCTGGGCGGCGGCGCTGAGCACGCGCTCGGCGGCGGGGTCCCAAACCACCACGTCGGCGTCGGCTCCGACGGCGAGCGTCCCCTTGCGGGGGTGCAGCCCGAACGTCTTCGCGGGCGCGGTGGAGACCAGGTCCACGAAGCGTTCCATGGTGATGCGCCCCGTCAGGACGCCGGCGGTGTGCATGACCACCAGCCGCTCCTCCACACCCGGCACCCCGTTCGGAACGCCCGTGAAGACTCCGCCGCCGCTGTCCTTCTGCGGGAGCATGCCCGGGCCGGTGTGCAGCGCGAAGGACGCGTGGTCGGTGCCGATGGTGTCGATGGTCCCGTTGGAGACCTCCGTCCAGAGGGCTTCGGCGTTCGCGGCCTCGCGGATCGGCGGGGAGCAGATGTGCCCGGCGGCCAGCAGTCCCGCGCCCTCGTACTGCTCGTAGCTGGAGGCCAGGTACTGGGGGCAGGTCTCCGCCCAGATGCGGGCGCCCGCCGCGCGGTGCTCCCGCACCTGGCGGGCCGCGTCGGCGGCGGAGACGTGCACCACGAACAACGAGGACCCGACGTGCTGGGCGAGGACCGCAGCGCGGTTCACGGCCTCGGCCTCGGAGCTGGCCGGGTGGCCGTGCAGGTGCTCGTGCTCAGCGGTGCGACCTGCGGCGACGAGCCCGGCCACGGCGTCGGCCACCATGTGTCCGTTCTCGGCGTGCACCATCGGCAGCACTCCCAGTTCGGCGGCGACGCGAAAGCCCTCCAGCAGCACCGCGTCGGAGACCATCGAGCCGGGGTAGGCCATGAAGAACTTCCAGCTGGCCACGCCCTCGTCCTCGCTGAGGCGCCGCAGCCGGGCGAAGGAGTCGTCCTCGCCCGCGGTGGCAGGGACGATCGGGTGGAACCCGAAGTCCACCACGCACGCCGCCTCGGCCGCCTCGCGGCGGGTGTAGAACGCTTCGTCCACCGCGGTGCCGGCGGGGGCCCTCACGAAGTCCACGATGGTCGTGGTGCCGCCGCAGGCTGCGGCGACGGTGCCCGAGTGGAAGTCGTCGATGGTGCGCGTTGCGCCGCTGGCCACTCGGTGTTCGAGGTGGGTGTGGGTGTCCACCCCACCGGGCAGCAGCAGCCGGCCGGCACAGTCGATCTGCTCGGCATCGACGTTCTTGAAGGCGCCACGTTGGCCGTGGCTGTGCACGCGTCCGTCCTTGATGAGCAGGTCGACGTCGAACCGCCCTTCGGGCGAGACCACCTGGCCGCTGTGCAAAACGATCTGAGACATCGACCTACCGGTTCACTGGATGGACTGAGGGTCCGAACAGTAGAACGCACATGTTTCTGGCGCGTGTCGATGCAGCGAGGGGGCTCAGGTGGAGCGCATACGACCCTCCAGTGAAGGCCGATGAGGACGGCGCGATCAGGATCGGTCGCGAGCGCTACTGCGACGTCTCACTGCTCCGCTGGTGACCCGAGCCGGTGCCTGTCCAGGACCCACGTCACCAACCTCACGGCCGAGCGCCGCCCCTACGAGCTCTGCGACGCCCCGCCGCAGCTGGTCGGAGGTTCAGCTTCGTCGTCGACACGCGCGCAGCAGCGATCCAGGGCCGCGGCGTCTCGGAACCCGCCTTTGGACGGGCCACGCCGGACGCAGCAGTGGACATGACTTCTGAGACGGCGCATCGAGCGTGGGGCGCGATTGCGGGGGCACTCAGTACTGGTTGTGCCACGACCAGGAGTGGAACAGTCAAACCTCGACCGGGCCGACCCCCGTCACCTGTCCGTGCAGCAGACCCTTCCCAGCGGTCGGCAGGTCGACCGGCGCGCCAAGCGTGATAGCGATAGCAGGAGCTCCCAGGGTCGCGGGATCCGGTAGCGAGGCACCCAGCCGTCTCGCCGCTAGCCCCTGCTTGCGACACCTGACCTGTAGATGTCCCGCGCGACACGAAGGAGTAGGGTCTCCTGCCCTCGGCGGGCGATGATCTGGACACCGACGTGACGCCCATCGAGGTCAGTCCCAACGGGAACACTCATCGCAGGCTGTCCCGTTGCGTTCACCCACGTCGTGTAGGCACCGGGGAGCGCCGTGGGGGGTGTTGCTTGGGCCGGCGGTGCCAGCTGGGAAGAGGTTGGTGTGATCAGTACATCGAGATCGCCCCACGCGCGCGCGGCGTCGGCGCGGATCCGGCCGAGCTCTTCGGTGGCGTTGAACATCTCGATCGTGGTCACCGCAGCACCCGCCAACTCCAGGGCCTTCACGTCTGGGGTGAGATGCCCCTCGCCGCCGTCAGCACGTCGACGGGTGACGGCAGCATGAACACCGACAGAAGCTTGCGTCAGCCACGTCTCGTGCACTCGGTGGGCGTCGATGATGTGGCGGCTGCCGCAAGCGGAATAGTCCTCGCGAGTGCTGAGGGCCGATACGACTTCATGCACCCGCTGCATGGCGATCGGGACGGTGGGCACACCTGGTTCCTTGGTGTGCCACCCGAAGCGCACGGTTTCGACGTTCCTATCTTGCGGAACGAGGCTAGAGGCCGGGTCGCGCAGGTCTGGGCCCTGCAGTGCCAGGAAGACCATCGCCAGCATGTCGAGGTTGCCGCAGATCACACCTACCACCTGGAAATCGGCGGCCAGGGCAGGGAACCCCGCTCCGCGGGGAATGGCGCCCGATGTCGGCTTCAGGCCGTAGAGGCCGGTGAAGGCAGCAGGTATCCGCGATGAACCGCCACCGTCGGTGGGCGCTCGCTCTGTCGCGCCGTTCTGAGCGGCGTCGCAACCGGCCGCCGCTCGGGTCCGGCATCAGGCGCCGCTGTCGCGCCTGCCAATCCCTGGTGTTGCGGCGACCCCGTGGGCCCGCCCTGCGCCCGCGGTCGAACGTGATGGGTAGTTTCCAGCGCTGAGCGACGCCTTTTGATCGCTATGCCGACCGCATCTGCGATCAGCTGGGTACGCAGGTGGTCCACCATCGCCCAGTCCACGACCTGGAGTTGACCCCGGTTCCGTTGGACACCCTGCAGTCGGGCCGTATCGCCTGAGGACGGGGTCCGTGTGGACCATCCAGCACGTACTCCCCGGAGCTCCGTGAGCAGGCCGTGGAGCTGGTCAAGGCCAGCAGCAAGACCGTTGCCGGAGTCGCCCGAGACCTGAAAGCCAACGTCACCACCCTGAGCAACTGGGGCAAGGTCGACCGCGCTGAACGCGGCGTCCCTGATGAGACCGGGCTGCTGCCCTCGACCGCCGCTGAACGCGCCCAGCTGATCGCGCTGCGCAGGGAGAACGCCGAGCTGCGCACTGAACGGCAGATCTTGAGAAGGGCGCCGGTCTTCTTCGCGAAGGAGTCGAACAGGTGACGTGCTCCGCCTTCATCGACCGGGCCAACAACTGACAGGGCCCACCACGACGTACGCACCCTGTGCCGGCTGCTGGAGTCTCTTGCTCGGGGCTCTACATCTGGCTGGTGCGTCCGGCCAGTGCCCGAGCGGTCGCCGACGCGGTGCTGAACGGCCAGCTCAAGGGGGTCTTCACCGGCGATCGGGAGGTCTGCGGCGCCCCGCGTCCACACCGAGCTCGCCGACGCCGGGGTGCGGGTGGGGCGCAAGCGGGTGGCCGCCTGATGCGCGCCGCCGGCCTGCAGGGCGTTCACCGGCGCAGACGTCGCTACGGGCTGGCACCTCAGGTTCCAGGCGCTGACCTGGCCCCGGACCGTGTGGACCGCAAGCTCGCCGCTGCCGGCCCGAACCAGCAGGGGGTACTACCCGCCTGCGGGGGAGGGGTCGCGGACGTGACCTGCGTCCCCGCGACCCAGCTGAACAGCAGGGCTGGCCGTGCCTGGCGTGCGTCACCGACGTGTTCAGCCGCATGCTCATCGGCTCGTCGATGGCCTCGCGGCGCAAGAGCGACCTGGTGGTCGACGCCGTCGCGATGGCGGTGCACCGCACACGTGGGCGGGTGCCCGGGGTGATCCATCACAGCGATTGCGGCGGGGGGGTGCAGCGCCCACGTCCTGGAACGTGAACCGCGACGTCATGGGGCTATGACCGGCACGACGAGCGTCGCGGACTGCTACGCCAACGCGATGGTCGGAAGCCTGTTCGCGACACTCGAGTGCGAGTGGTTCGACCGTCAGCCCGGGGGCCGGTTCACCTCCCACCAGGAGGCGGAGCTGGTTATCTTCGAGGACCGGGAGGTGTTCTCCGACACCCGTCGGCGTCACTCAGCCCTTGGGCAGGTCCCCCCAGCTGCCTTCGCAGGCAGCGCACAGTCTCGCCGCCGCGCCCTGACCGGTCCGCCGCAAGCAGGTGTCCACGGAACCGGGTCAACTCCAGATCACCCCCACGGACACGCCGCCGGTGATGTGCCGCTGCGAGGGGTGGCGCGTCGGCTGGTCTCGTCATGCGGGGCAATGCCACGGTGGCTCATCTGGGTGGCGATGAGTTCGCGGTGCTCTGCCCAGGAATGCGACCCGCTGGCCTGCCTGTCGTGGAGGCCCACTTGCGCCGGGCACTCGCCCTTCCTGCGAAGCTGCCGGGAGGCGTACTGGGAGAGGTCGGGGTGGGCATCAGCTCAGCATGCGGTGCCACCAAGGACGACGCGACCACCCCTGGCTGCTGCTGGCACCATCTGGACAGCAGATGATCGCTGCGTGCACTCCGTCAAGGCCCAGCGCAAACGGTCAGCTGGTGATGCACGCGCCTCTCAGGCGCTGGAGCGGAGAACCAGGTGGAAGTCCTGGACGACACCGACCGCGGCCTCAGAGGGGCCTTGCGCAAGGCGGCGCGACAGCGCCTGGACGGCGGCGGCAGCGATGCCGGTTCCCCCGGGGTTGATCGTGGTTAGCGGGGGATTGCTGTAGGCGGATACGGCGATGTCGTCAAAGCCGACGACGGCAACATCATCCGGTACGGCAACCCCGTGCTGAGACAAGACGTGTAGAGCACCCAGCGCCAGGCTGTCGTTGAAGCAGAAGAGGGCGTCGAAGTGGACCCCGCGCGAGAGCAGCCCCTCCACAGCGGCAGCACCGTCCTGTAGTCGCCAGCGTCTGGCTTCAGCCAGTAGTTCGGGGTCTGTCAGCATCCCGGCAGCCTCCAATGCTGCCTCATACCCTCTCAAGCGCAGCGTCTCGGCGGTGTGAGGGCCACCGCTGGAGTTCACGCCGACGGCCGCGATACGTCGCCGGCCGATGTTCAACAGGTGCTGTGTAGCGCACTGAGCCGCGTCTGCATTGGCCATCGTGATGTGGTCAACCGGCAACCCGGGTGCATGGTCACCCAAGAGGACACAGGGCTGTTTGGCGGCCAAGATCTCGATGTCATCGTCCTGTAGGGCGTACGGCTGGATGATCAGTCCGTCGCTGAGGTGCTTGCCCTGTCCCAGGAGCACCTGCAACTCGCGTTGGCGCTCGTAGTTCGTCTGTTCCAGGGTCACCGCCCATCCGTGACGGTCTGCCTCACGCGCAACAGCACCGGCCAGCTGACTGAAGTAGTCCACGCTGAGGTCAGGCAGGGCCAGTGTGATCGACCCCGTTCGGCCGGTGCGCAGGTGCTTCGCCGCGGTGTTCATGCGGTAGCCCAGCTGGTCCACCGCTCGCAGAACCGCTGCCTGGGTCTCGGGGCTGACGGCGACCTTGCCGCTCAAGACGTTGGAAACGGTGCGACTGGTCACCCCCGCGATGGCCCCGACGTCGGCCATGGTCGCCGGCCGCGACATCACTTCTTCTGCCACGCAACAAGGGTATCGATGGGGCCTGAGGTTGAACCCCGCACGCCTCGGCACTGACAGCTCCTGAGGAACCTGGCTGGCGGCGCGAGGAAGACCTGTGAATGCGTGGCACAGCGAGCAGCGACCATCGGAGCCGGGCTGCGGGTCAAGTAGCACAGGATTTCGACGATGAAATGAGAGAAGCGGCATCACCGCTCGCAACATCTCGGAGGACTCATGTCGCCATCTCGCCGCACCCTTTCTGATGTGCGCCTGGTCACCAAGCTCGTGGTGACCTCTCTTCTGATCACAGCGATGGCAGCAGTGCTTGCCGCGACTGGCATCTACTCCGCGGCGCAGCTGAGCCGCGGGCAGCAGACCCTGTACGAGCGCAATGTCAGCGCTGCCGTCGAGCTCGGACGGGTCCGGGCCTCTTTCAACTCCTCGGCCAAGGACAACACCGACATGCTCATCACCCAGGAGCCGGAGGTGAAGACTGCTGAGGTGCGCGACAAGAACCGCGCTGGGCATGACGCGGAGGTCGATGCAGCATGGGCGGCCTACGAGGCCTCGCATCCTGCGAGCAGCAGCGCTCAGCGATCCGCGTTCGAGACGAACCTGGCGGTGTACCGGCAGGCACGGGTGGATGACCTGGACCCTGAGGCGATCGCGGGTGACAACGCCGCGTGGGTGGCGGCCTACCGGGCCTCTCCTGCTCTGCAGGCCTTCGCCGACATCAACACGGCCCTGGATGAGATGCAGCAGGCAGAGGCCGACGCAGCTCAGCAGGCAGCTGCGCAGGGCCGCTCGACCTACCGCACGGCGGTGCTGACCGTCCTGGTGACGGCAGGAGTGGGCCTCGCGGTGGTCCTGGGCTTCTTCGTTCTGCTGGGGCGCTCGATCACGCGACCGCTGACGCGGGTGCTCAGCGTGGTCCAGGGCCTGGCCGAAGGCCGCCTGGACCAGCGCACCGGCATCACCAGCAG
>JAKONK010000125.1 GCA_022701985.1 Actinomycetales bacterium | reverse complement strand
AGCTGCTCGACCCAGACCGCCGACGACGTCGGCCAGACCAGGAGGACCACGTGACCACCCAGGCCACGGACACCACAGCCGCACCGCGGCTGATCACGCCGGAGCTCGTGCGCCTCGACGCCGACCTCGGCTCGCGCAAGGAGGACGTCATCGCCTCCCTCGCGGCGACCGTCGCCGGCACCGGGCGCGCCACCAGCGCCGAGGGCCTGCAGCGCGACGCCATGGCCCGCGAGGCGCAGTCGGCCACCGGCCTGCCCGGCGGCATCGCGATCCCCCACTGCCGCTCCGAGGCGGTGACGACGGCGACCCTCGCCTTCGCCCGCCTGTCCCCGAAGGTCGACTTCGGCGCCCCCGACGGCGGTGCGGACCTCGCCTTCCTCATCGCGGCCCCGGCCTCCGGCGGCCAGGAGCACCTCAAGCTGCTGACCGCGCTGGCCCGCGCCCTGGTCAAGCCCGCCTTCACCGCCGCGCTGCGCGCCGCGAGGACGGACGAGGAGGTCGTCGACCTCGTCACCGACGTGGTCACCCCCAAGCCCAAGGCCGCCAGCACCGACAGCGCGGCGGAGCAGGCGACCTCCACCCCGGCCGCCACGGCCGGCGCCGCCCCGGCCGCCGCCGGCGCCGCCTCGGCGTCGGTCGCCTCGGAGACCAGCGGCAGGGTCGTCGTCGCCGTGACCGCGTGCCCCACCGGCATCGCGCACACCTACATGGCCGCCGACTCCCTCGTCGCCGCCGCCGAACGCGCCGGCATCACGCTCAAGGTCGAGACGCAGGGCTCCGGCGCCACCACGCCGCTGCCGCCGTCGCTGATCGCGGGTGCCGACGCCGTCATCTTCGCCACCGACGTCCCGGTCAAGGGCCGCGAGCGCTTCGCCGGCAAGCCGGTCATCGCCTCCGGCGTCAAGCGCGCCATCAACGAGCCCGACGCGATGGTCGCCGAGGCGCTGACCGCCGCGACCGACCCGCAGGCGGCCCGCGTGGCCGGTGACGGCGGCGGCTCGTCGGCGTCCACCGCGGTGCAGGGCGGCGACGTGCCGTTCTGGGTCAAGGTGCGCCAGGTGCTGCTGACCGGCGTCAGCTACATGATCCCGTTCGTGGCCGCCGGCGGTCTGCTGATCGCCCTCGGCTTCCTGCTCGCGGGGTACCGCGTCACCAACCTCCCCAGCGGCGCGGACAGCATCCTGCTGAACAACTCGCTGTGGAACCTGCCCGACGTCGCAGCGCTCAAGGCGGCCACGCCGGAGCTGGCGCTGGAGGGCGGCCTGCGTGACAGCGCCCTCCTGGTCTACCTCGGCGCGGTCCTGTTCCAGATCGGCGTCGCGGCGTTCGGCTTCCTCGTGCCTGCCCTCGCCGGCTACATCGCGTTCGGCATCGCCGACCGCCCCGGCATCGCGCCGGGCTTCACCGCCGGCGCCATCGCCCTGGCCACCGGCGCGGGCTTCCTCGGCGGCCTGGTCGGCGGCGTGCTCGCCGGCCTCGTGGCCTACTGGTTCTCCCGCCTCGACGTGCCCAAGTGGCTGCGCGGCCTGATGCCCGTGATGATCATCCCGCTCGCCGCGTCGATCGTGGCCGGCGGCCTGATGTTCCTCTTCCTGGGCCGCCCGCTGGCCGCCGCCACCAACGGCCTGTCGACCTGGCTGAACGGCCTGACCGGCAGCTCCGCGATCATCCTCGGCGTCATCCTCGGCCTGATGATGTGCTTCGACCTCGGCGGCCCGGTCAACAAGGCCGCCTACGCCTTCGCCACCGCCGGCCTGTCGGTCACCAACCCCGGCTCGCTGCAGGTCATGGCCGCCGTGATGGCCGCCGGCATGGTGCCGCCGCTGGCGATGGCCCTGGCCACCGCCGTCCGCCCGAAGCTGTTCTCCGCCGCCGAGCAGGAGAACGGCAAGGCCGCCTGGCTGCTGGGCGCGTCGTTCATCTCCGAGGGCGCGATCCCGTTCGCAGCGGCCGACCCGCTGCGCATCATCCCGGCCTCGATGGCCGGCGGCGCCGTCACCGGTGCGCTGGTCATGGCGTTCGGGGTGCAGCTGTCCGCGCCCCACGGCGGCATCTTCGTCTTCTTCGCCATGAGCAACTTCGCGCTCTTCGCGCTGGCCCTGGTCGTCGGGTTCGTCATCTCCGCGGCTCTGGTCGTCCTGCTCAAGAGCACGGCGAAGCGCCCGGTCGCGGCCTGACCGCCCCTCTGCTCGACTCGCCCCAGACACGCCCCTTCACGAAGGAGACACCACCGTGCCCAGCACCACCGTGACCGTCGGGTCCGCCGTCGGCCTGCACGCCCGCCCCGCCGCCGTCATCGCCCAGGCGGCGACGGAGACCGGTGCCGAGGTCACCCTCGCGGTGGCCGGCGAGGAGGCGGTCGACGCCGGCTCCGCCCTGCTGATCATGACCCTGGGCGCCGCCCAGGGCGACGAGGTGACCGTCGAGTCCGACGACGAGGCCGCGATGAAGGTCGTCGCCGACCTGGTCGCCAAGGACCTGGACGCCTGACCTCCCGCTCCACCCGCTCCACCTGACGAGGGCCCCCGCCGCACCCGGCGGGGGCCCTCGCGCGTCTGGGCCGTGGCTGGGCCGGGGCGGTCAGGCGGAGCGCTCGGCCAGCAGCACCAGGCGGTCGAGGCGGCGCTGCTGCCCGCAGCCGGACAGCGGCGCGGCGAGGCGCTGCACCAGCGGTCCGAGGGGACCGCCCACCTCGGCGCGGAACACCACGCGGCTCCCACCGGCGCGGGGCTCGACGAGCTGGGAGTACCGCAGCTCGTGGCCGGCGGCGCGGGTGCGCCAGCGCATCCCGCCGTCGGGGAGCACCTCGGTGACCTCCATGGTGGTCGCCGGGCCGAACCACGGCCTGACGCGCCCGCGCCAGCCGGGGTGCACCCGCCCCCGGGCCGGGTCGGTGCGCACCACGTGCGGCGACCACAGGGGCCAGGAGGCCACGTCGACGAGGAGGTCGTGGACGACGGAGGGGGTCGCCGTCGTCGTCCGCTCCCTGGTGATCGGGGGCGCTGGGCGCAGGAGCATCACCGCTCCACGGTGGCAGCGGGCGGTCGGCACCGCGAGGTGGCGCGGAGCTCCTCGACCGTCGCGGAGCGGGGGTGACGGGTGTCATGCCCGCGGGGTGAGGAGCGCACCCGGACCCGTGACGGACGGCACTCCCCGCGGGCCCCGCCCCGCGGGAGCGTGGAGCCATGACCACGACAGCAGCCACCGCCCACGACCGGACGGGGACGGCGAGCGACCTCGTCGTCGACGTCCGGGGCCTGGTCGTCGCCTACGGCTCCTTCCGCGCCGTCGACGGCGTGGACCTCGACGTCCGCCGCGGGGAGGTGTTCGCCCTCCTGGGCACCAACGGCGCCGGCAAGACCTCCGCGCTGGAGGCGCTGCAGGGGTTCCGCCCCCGCGCCGCCGGCTCCGTCGACGTGCTCGGCGACGACCCGGCGGTCTCCACCCGCCGCATCCGCGCGGCCTCCGGCGTGATGGTCCAGGAGGCGGGGTTCGTCCCCGAGGCCACACCCGTCACCGCGCTGCAGCTGTGGGCGTCGCTCAGCAGCCGGGTCGACGACGTCGACGCCGTGCTGGAGCGCGTCGGCCTGGCGCACCGCCGCGGCGTGCTGGTCAAGGACCTCTCCGGCGGTGAGCGCCGCCGCCTCGACCTGGCGCTCGCGGTGTGGGGCGCCCCCGACCTCATCGTGCTCGACGAGCCGACCGCGGGCCTGGACCCGGAGTCGCGCTCCACGCTGTGGGGCCTGGTCCGCGAGCTGCGCGACGGCGGCACCACGGTGCTCATGACCACCCACCACCTCGAGGAGGCCGAGCAGCTGGCCGACCGGGTCGCGATCATGCACCGGGGCCGCATCGAGGTGCGGGGCACGCTCGCGGAGGTGCTCGACCAGCGGCCGGCGCGCATCACCGCCGTGCGACGGGTCGACGACCGACCTGACGAGCAGATCGACGTCCGCACCCAGGACCTCCAGGCCGACCTGCTCGCGCTGCTCCTCGACGCCCGGCGCACCGGCGCCGTGCTCCACCGGCTCCGCGCCACCCCGGCCTCGCTGGAAGAGGTCTTCCACTCCGTCGTCCGCTCCACCCCCGCCACCACCACCGAGCAGGAGGCGTCCCGATGACCGCGCCGACCACCACGACCGGCCGCCAGCGGCGCACCACCAGCCCGGCGCAGCGCGTGCTGCGCCTGGCCCGCTTCGAGACGCAGATGCTCGTCAGGCAGCGCACCACGCTGCTGACGCTGCTCAGCGGCCCGCTCGCCATCCTCTTCCTGGTGTCGGTCACCCCCGGCGGCTCCCCCGAGGCGCTGGCGGCGCTCATCGGCATGGGCGTGGTGGTCGTCATGGCCGTCACCTCGCACCTGGCCGCCGTGATGCTGACGGTGAACCGGCGCGAGGCGCAGGTGCTCAAGCGGCTGCGCACCTCGGAGCTCAGCAGCGGCGAGCTGGTGGCCGGGATGTACCTGCCCCTGGTGGTCGTGGGCGTCGTCGAGGCGTTCGCGGTGCTGGCCGTCGTCGTCGGCCGCGGTGGTCCGCTGCCCGACGCGCTCGGCTGGGCGCCGTGGCTGGCCGGCGTCGCGATCGCCGCGGTGGGCTTCGTCGCTGCGGGCGCGGCGGTCGCCGGGATGGCCGGCAACGCCGAGAAGGCCAACTGGGCCGCGGTGCCCCTGCTCTTCCTCGTCGCCGCCGCCGCGAACATGCTGACCGTCCCGGTGCTCCCGGAGGCGATGCGCCAGGTGCTGCTGCTGGTGCCCTTCACCAGCGCCGTCGACCTGCTCGCTCGCACGTCGTCAGCGGGGGTGGGCCTGGTGGAGCTGCCCCTCGTGGCCGGGGTGGTGCCGCCGGTGGTGGTCGACCTGGCCCTGCTCCTGCTGTGGACCGCGGTGTCGGTGGGGCTGGCGCGCCGGCTCTGGCGCTGGGAGCCTCGCGGTTGATGCCCCACCACACCGCCGCAGGAGCGCCACCACGTCCGGCGTGGTGGCGCTCCCCGCGCGCGTGGTGGGCGTCGCTGACGCAGGTGCAGCGCGTCGAGGTCTACACCGCGCAGGTCCTGTACTGGCTGGGCGCGATCGCGCCGCTCCTGCTGCT
>JAKONK010000212.1 GCA_022701985.1 Actinomycetales bacterium | reverse complement strand
GGCTCGTCCTGCGGTCGCTGACGCGCCAGGCCCCCGGTGCGTGGGGGCTCGCCTTCCCGGCGCTGCTGGTCGCGCAGCACTGGTACCGCGCCCGCTACCGACGCGCGCTGCTGTCCCGGCCGGTGGCCGACCCGGTGGTCGACGGGCCGCGAGCCCGCGGCCGGGGCACGATGCCCGGGTGACCCTCGTCTCCCTGCTCGAGCTGACCCTGTCCCCCGAGGCCGCCGCCGACCACGACGCCTCGCTGGCGGTGGTGTCCCAGGTGCTGGAGGCCACCCGCGCCTTCGAGGGGTGCCTGGGCTGCGACGTCGTCGTCGACGTCGACGACCCCGCGCACGTCGTCGTCGTGGAGCGGTGGGAGTCGCTGGAGCACGACGACGCCTACCGCGCCTGGCGCCGCACCCCCGAGGGCGCCTCGCGCCTGGGCGAGGTGCTGGCCCAGCCCCCGTCGCTGAGCCGGTTCACCACGGCCGACGGCGTCTGACCCCGGGCCGCCGGACGCGTCAGCTGCTCCGCGGAGCGTCCGAGCGGACGCCGTCGGAGCGGCGGCGCCTCGCCCGCTCGAGGCCCTCGGCGGCCAGGTCGAGGCGCAGCTCCGCGGAGCGCGTCAGCCCGGCGACGGCGGGGAAGGCGTGCACCGGCACCCGTCCGCCCCCGGCCCGCTGGAGCTCCACACCACCGCGCCCCACCACGAACCGCGCGACGTCGGGCCAGGCGAGCCGGTGGGTGCGGAGCAGGTTGACGACGACGACGTCGGCCCCGGTCTCGACGCGCAGCTGGGGGATCCTCGCGGCGAGGGCGCCCAGCACGGCGGCGACCGCGAGGGCCTCGACGAGGAACGCGCCGCCGCTGCGGGCACTGACCGCGACGACCACGAGGGCGACCGCCGCCAGAGCGGCACTGCTCACGCTGCGCTGCCAGGCAGGCAACTGGTGGATGCGCGCAGTCACCGTGATGGCGCGGACGTTCCCCGGAAGGGAGACGACGGGCCACCTTCCGCGCGTCGCGTCGGTGTAGCGCTCCACAACAGCCGTCGTCGTCGGAGCCTGCGACGCCGCTGCGTGTACCGCTACACGCAGCCGTCCGCCGGACGGGTGTAGCGGTACACATCTAGAGTCGCCCCGTGCGCAGCCAGTCACGGGTCACGCTGGCCGACGTCGCCGCCGCCGCGGGCGTCTCCCCCATGACGGCGTCGTACGCCTACAGCCAGCCGGGCAGGGTCGCCGCCGCCACCCGCCAGCGCGTGCTCGACGCGGCGGCCGAGCTGGGGTACCTCGGTCCGGACCCCAGCGGCCGGTTCCTGCGCCAGGGCAGCCTGCGGTCCCTGGGGCTGGTGCTGGGCGAGGACCTGGCCCACGTGTTCGACGACCCGGCCTCCACGGCGTTCGTCGCCGGCCTGGCCCGGGTGTGCACCTCGCAGGGGTACGGGCTCTCGCTGCTCCCCACCACCGGCGGCCCCGACGACGCCGGGCTGGTCGCCGCTGCGGCCGTCGACGCCTTCGTGGTCTGGTCGACCACGGAGGACGACCCGGTGCTCAGCGCCGTGCGCGCCACCCACCGCCGCGCCGTCCTGCACGGCGCTCCCCCTGCGGGGCCGACGGCTGACGAGATCGACGGAATCGACGGGGCCGAGGGGTTCCGGGGCGTCGGCATCGACGAGCGCGCCGCCGCCCGCGCCCTCGCCACCGCCACCTGGCGGGGCCGGAGCGCACCGGCGGTGCTGTCGTCGCCGCTGGACAGGGCCCGGCGGACCGGGGTGCACCGCGGCCTCGACCCGGCCCGGGTGGCGCTGCCGGTGACCCGCGCGCGCCTCGAGGGCTTCCGCGACGCCGCCCTCGACCTGGGCCTGACCTGGGACGACGTCGCGGTGGCGGTCTGCGGCACCCACGACGAGCAGCAGGCGCTGCGCGCCACCCGCGTGCTGGTGGCCGCCGGGGCGGACGCCCTGGTGGCCATGAGCGGGCGGCAGGCCCTCGCCGCGCACCACGCCCTGGGGCTCGCGGGCGCGGACGGGGCCGTCGCCGTCGGCGGCTTCGACGACTCCGCCGACGCCGCGCGCGCCGGCCTCACGAGCGTGGCGCAGTCGTTGGAGGAGCAGGGCGCCCGCGCCGCCCGCCTCGCGCTGGGACTGCCCGACCCGGGCGGGCTCGACACCTGGCGGCTCGTGGAGCGCACCAGCACGGCAGCAGCCGGGACGAGCCCGAGCGGCCCGAGCGGCCCGAGCGGCCCGTCGAGCCCGGTGCGGGTGCTGCACCTGGCGGAGCGCAGCGCCTGGCAGCGGGCCCTGGTGCAGGACGGCTACCGGGGCTCGACCCGCGGGGCCGACCTCGACGCGGTGGGCTTCGTGCACGCCTGCACCGCGGCGCAGCTCCCGGGGGTGCTGGAGCGCTACTACGCCGACCTCCCCCTCGACGGCCACGAGCTGCTCGTCGTCGACGTCGCCGCCTGCGAGGCGGTGGGCTCCCCGCTGCGCTGGGAAGCGCCGGCGGGGTCGGCAGAGCGGTTCCCCCACCTGCACGGCCCGCTGCCCCTGGCCGCCGTCGTCGCCCACCTCCCGCTGCGGCGCGACGGACGAGGTTCCGCGGTGCTGCCCACGACATCCGACCTGGAGGCCCTCGGCGTCCCCCTGGCCCCTCCGAACGGATGACTCGACGGGTGCAACGTCATTCCTCGGAACGACGTCCTGCTCCTGTGAGCGCCGCTACGTTCCTGAGCATGCCGAGCCCTTCCTCCTCGCCGGCGACCTCGGCGGAGACCTCCGCCCTCATCCCCCGGCAGGGTCGTCCGCACGGACGCGCCGACCTCGCCCGCCGCACCTCGACCGCCGCCCCCACGACGCCGTGGCCGCTGTCCGCCCCCACCGACCCGCGGGGAGCCGCGCTGAGCGCCTTCGCCGTCCGCGTCCGCCGCGCCGTCCAGGACGGGCACCGCGTGCTGGAGGTCGACGAGAGCGCCTGCGCCACCTGGAGCGCGGGGCAGCTGGTCGTGCTGGAGCACCTGCGCCGGCTCGCCGAGCGCTGCGGCTGCGAGTGGCGCGCCACCGGTCGCCCGTCGCTGGCGGTGGCGTGATGACCCTCGGCCTGGCCATCACCGCCGCGGCCGTCGCCTGGCTGGGCACCACCACCGGGGTCGCCGCGCTGTTCGCGTCCGCCGTCCCGCTGCGCGACCGCGACCGCACCCCCGCCCCGTCGCACGGGGCTCCCGCCCCGCGGACCCCGGTCCGCTCCTCCACAGCTCGTCGGGCCACCGCCCGCCCGGACACCGCCGAGGACGACGCCTCCCGTGAGCGCTGAGACCCCCCGCACCCCCGTCGGCCGCCGCGCGTTCCTCCTGGCGGTCAGCGGCCTCGTCGTGCTGCCCGCCGGAGCCGCGCTGGCGGGCTGCGGTCCCGGCCAGGACGGGACCGCCGGCGCCGCTGGCACCCCCACCTCGGCCCCGCCGGCTCCCCCGGCGCAGGTCGCGCTCGCCGGTGACGGCTTCACCGCCGACGGTCCCGTCAGCCCCCGCCCGGTGCTGCGGGCGACCGTCACCGACGGCACCCTCGCCGGCATCACCCTGACCGGTGCCGACGGCGCGCCGGTGGCCGTCACCACGGCTGACGACGGGTCGGTGACCCCCACCGACGACCTCGACCTGGGCACCGCGTACACCGCCGCCGCGACCGCGACGAACGCCGACGGCGCGACCACCACCGGCCAGCTCGCCTTCACGACCGTCTCCGAGGACGGCGCGGTGCGCGCCAAGATGATGCCCCTCGACGGCGAGGTCGTCGGCGTGGGCATGCCCGTCGTCGTCATCTTCACCACCGACGTGCCGAAGGCGGAGCGCCAGGCCGTCACCGACGCCATCACCCTCGACTCCGGCGGCGTCGAGGGCGCCTGGCGGTGGATCGGCTCCGACCGCGTGCACTGGCGGCCCAGGGAGTACTGGCCCTCGGGCACGGCGGTCAGGGTGCAGGTGCCGATGACCCGGATGCAGGTCGACGGGAGGTGGGGCGCTGCCGACCGCGACGTCTCCTTCACCGTCGGCGACTCGCACGTCTCCACCGCCGACACCGACACCCACGAGATGACGGTGCGGGTCAACGGCGAGGTGGCCAAGGTCATCCCCATCTCGGCGGGCCGCGAGGACTCCGACCCCGCCTTCGTCACCCGCTCCGGGGTGCACCTGGTGCTGGAGAAGCACGAGGACTACCTGATGGACGGGCGCACCGTCGGCCAGGACTACGCGACGCAGGTCAAGTGGGCCACGCGCATCGCCAACTCCGGGGAGTTCGTGCACGGGGCGCCGTGGTCGGTGCCCTCCCAGGGAAAGCGGAACGTCTCGCACGGCTGCCTGAACGCCTCCGACGCCGACGCGAAGTGGTTCTACGGGATCGCCCAGCGCGGCGACGTCGTCGACGTCACCGGCACGGACCGGAAGATGGAGCTCACGAACGGCCTGGGTGACTGGGTGCTGTCGTGGGACCAGTGGACCGCGCCCCAGACCTGACCGGCGCCGGGGCCTACGGTGAGCGGTCGTGCAGACCCTCACCTCCGTGCTCGCCGACCGTCCCTACCCCGGCCGCGGGGTGCTCCTGGCCAGGGCCGACGACGGCGCGCTCGGCGTCGTCTACTTCCTGACCGGCCGCAGCGAGGGGTCGCGGCGCCGGGCCCTGGCCGTGCGCGCAGGTGGTGACGTGGCCGTCGAGGACACCTCGTCCGGGCCCCACGACGCGCTGCGCCACTACGTCGCGGTGGCGCGGCGCGGCACCTGGCTCGTGGTCGGCAACGGTGACCAGGTGGTGCCGCTGGCGGAGTCGCTGAGCACCGGGGAGTCCGTGGCGCAGGCGTGGGGCGCCCACACCTTCGAGCCCGACCCGCCGATCTTCACCACCCGCGTCTGGGTCGCGCTCGACGCGGCCTCGGCCGCCGACGGCGTCGTCGGCGCGGCCCGGCGCAGCGGGCGCTCGGTCGACGGCGGTGACGACAGCACCGACCACCTCGCCTGGACCGCCGGGCACGTGGCCCCCGGCACCGGCGTGCTCATGACCACGTACGACGGCAGCACCAGCGAGGTGCGCTCGACCGCCGCGCCCGTCGACGTCGCCGCTCCCGCGGCCACCCTCGAGGCGCTGCTCGACCAGGTGTGGGACGGGCTCGACCCGGCGCTCAGGGTCGCGGCGCTCGCCGTCGACGCCGGCTCCCCCGCGGCGCCGCCGCTCCTGCGCGCCTGAGGCGCTGCGCGTCGGTCGACCCCCGTCAGGTGCGGGGGTCGACCGCAGCGCCGCCGGTGCGGGGCTGCAGCTGCTCCAGCCGCTCCGGGTCGAGCTCGTCGAGGGTGGTGACGCGCACGACGTCGACGTGGGGGTGCTCACCGAGCCTGTCGACCAGCACCGCCCCCAGACCCGCCGCGAGCGCGCCGCGCACGTCGTTGACCAGCGAGTCTCCGACCATGACGGCCTCGTGCGCGGCTGCGCCGACGCGCGCCAGCGCCTCGGCGTAGGCCCGCGGGTCGGGTTTTCCGGCGGACAGCTCGGAGCTGGCGACGACGACGTCGACCTCGCCCGCGAGCCCGGTGCGCTCGACCTTCGTGCGCTGCTGCTCGGCGTCGCCGTTGGTGAGGACGGCGGTGCGGAGGCCGGCGGCGCGCACGCGGCGCAGCGCGGGCACGGCGTCGTCGTACCGCGTCCAGCCGGCCTCGTAGCGGTGCAGGTAGCCGGCGAAGAGGGCGTCGGCCTCGTCGTCGTCGGCGCTCGGGCGGTCGAGGAACTCCCGCACCCGCACGCGACGCTGCTCGTGGAGGGTGAGCTCGCGGCGCTGGTAGCGCTCGTGGTGCACGTCGCACAGCGCCACCCAGCGCTGGACCGCCCCGTCGTCGTCGACGCCGTGCTCGGCACCCCACGCCCTCACCGCGGCGGCGGCCGCGGTGCGCTGGTCGACCAGCGTGTCGTCGAGGTCGAAGAGGACGGCGCGCAGCACGGAGGTGATCCTGCCGCGCCGACCACCGAGCCGGTCAGGTGCCCGGAGCACCGGTCACTGTGGGTCACGTAGCCTGCGGAGGTGACGTCGGGCGCGGGGAGCGGCACGCGCGGGCTCGCCGTCTACGGCGCGGTGTTCGCGCGCCGGGCGACCGTCGGCACGTTCGCCGCCTCGCTCCTGGCGCGCCTGCCGATCGCGATGGCGCCGCTCGGGATCGTGCTGCTCGTCGAGAGGACGTCGAGCTCCTACGCCGCGGCGGGGCTGGTCACGGCGGCCTTCGCCGCGGGGACGGCGTGCGGGGCCCCGGTGTGGGGACGGGCGATGGACGTCCGCGCGCAGCACCGCGTGCTCGTCCCGGTGGTCAGCGCCAGCGCCTGCCTGGTCGCCGCGCTGGCGCTGGTGGCGCAGGCGGGCGGGTCCGTGGTGCTCCTGTGCGCCCTGGCGCTGGGCGCCGGCCTGACCTTCCCGCCGTTCAGCGCCGCGATGCGCAGCTCGTGGCGCGTGCTCCTGCCCGACCTCGCGCAGCGCCGCGCGGGGTACGCCCTCGACGCGGCGGCGGTCGAGTCGATCTTCGTCATGGGGCC